>JBEEHO010000087.1:0-44747 GCA_041167425.1 Verrucomicrobiota bacterium
AGATCGAAGAGGTGCTCAAACTAAGCGACCAAATCAAAGCCATTGCGAAAAAGTACGCCTCCGTCAACGGCATGCTCTTTTTCGGCCGCCAGTTCAATTTCCCGATCGCGCTCGAGGCTGCGCTGAAGATGAAGGAGATCACTTATCTTTTCGCGGAAGGCCATCCCAGCGCCGAGCTCAAGCATGGGATCATTGCCCTCGTCCGGTCAGATCTTCCCTCGGTTTTCATCGCCCCGGACGACGCTGTCTTTTCCAAGAACCTCAACAACATCGAGCAGGTCCGGGCGCGCAAAGGTCCGGTCATCGCCATTACTTCCGGCACCGGCGCCGATCGTCTGGCGAAAATCGCCGACGACATCGTCACCATTCCTGTTGTCCCCGATTACCTCAGCCCGATCCTCACCGTCATCCCCTTGCAACTTCTCGCTTACCACATGGCGGTCGAGCTTGGGCGCGATGTCGACAAGCCGCGCAATCTGGCCAAGAGCGTCACGGTCGAGTGACAACGGCGGGACAAACTGCCCGCGTGGACCTCGGATCGCAGCCCGCGCGCACGCGGTTCGAAGGACAACACGTCTGGATCCTCTTAATCACCGGATTCCTCTTCCAATTTTTCGTTTCCAATCGCTTACCGCCGAAGCAACTCCGAGCTGGTTTCCTACGAGAAGATGGAATGATGACGCTGAACATTTCGGAGATTCGCGACATCCCATCGCTGCATGCCTGGATGAACGAGATTGCCATTGCCGAACGCGCGCGCACATCGCAGACGCGTCCCTGAACACTTCAAAGGGCAAAGGGTCAGTTCTTGGGATAGACATGTGATTTCGGCTCCTGCGCCTTGCGTCAACGAAGAGTGGGCACACATCCAGCTTTATAGACAACGAATCTTAAATTGTTCCGGGGGGAACTAAATCCCGGCGGTGCAGCGTTTGGCCGCCGGGATGACTTTTTTTTGCTCCGAGCGCGCCCCTTGTGGTCACAATTTCGTGGGTAGTGTCCTAATTTAGAAACGGGTTTCTTCGCAAACTAACGTGCGCGCCCGCCCCAAGTGATGGGCACTTTCACTTCTGGGCCGCTCCCTCTGAACCGAGCCGTCATGAAGGCGTCAACACCGGCCCTATCAAGAAGTGCCGAGCCGGTGCTAATTGCAACCGACACATATTTGACGCGCCCGGTCTTAGTATCGACGTGGCAAACGAACAAACCCGAGCCTACAGGTTTACGCCCATCTGGAAGGCTAGGCCAAGGAATAGACGGCTTGAAAATCAAGGCGGCGCGTTTTTGCTCGGCACTGACCGCTGGTCTCAGCGAGAAAGCGAAGAGCGATACAATGACCGTCAGACAAAGAATTGCACGGTGTGTAATCATTTGGTCAAGCCTCTCTCGCCTTTGCTGCAATCGCCACTCTGACGGCGGTCTGCGGCGAATCAACCGGCGGGATTTCCAGCACCGCCGTAAAGTCGCCTTCGTAATTTCTCCATCCGTAAGCGCGCTTTGCTTTCAGCTGGCCTTCCAGGTTGAAAACTTCGACAGTGCCCTCCCAAACAACTTGCTCCTTCCAACCCTCCACCACGATCACGGATTCAAGGTGGCGCGCAGGACAACCGGCAGCCTTTTCGACTGCGAGTTGAATCTCGGGAATAGGTTCTTCGCTCACGCCTCAATCATCTCTACCAAATCACGCACCGTCCATGCGGACTTTGTGACGCCTGCGGCCATCGCTGGCGTGGAACGAATGGAACTGTTGAATTTCACGAAGTTGTAATAGGCGTAATGCAAAGCAACCGCCGCCATTTCGTGACGCTCTTTGACAAGCGGGGCTGCGGTCTGCAAAGCTCGCTGTTCCGGAAATGCGATCATGGCGACCCCACGAATTCTGATCATCGAGGACGAACAGGACGTGATCGATCTGCTCACGCTGAATTTGCGCAAAGCCGGATTCATCCTGAGCACCGCGACGGATGGAGCGGCTGGACTCCGCAAGGCGCGCGAAGAATCGCCCGCTCTGATCATCCTCGACCTGATGCTGCCGAAAATGCCCGGCCTCGAAATCTGCAGAGCCTTGAAGACCGATATCGCGACGCGCCAGATCCCCATCATCATGCTGACCGCGAAGGCGGAGGAAATCGATCGCATCGTCGGGCTTGAGTTCGGCGCGGACGATTACGTCACAAAGCCGTTCAGCCCGCGCGAACTGGTGCTGCGGGTGAACGCGATCCTGCGGCGGGGCAAGGGTGAGGTCGCCGACGAAAAGAAGTTATCGATCGGGCCAATCACACTCGATCCGTCGCGGCACCGCGTGACGGTCGCGGGGAAAGCGGTGCGCCTGACCAGCGTCGAGTTCAAATTGCTCAGCAAATTGATGCAGCGACAGGGTCGGGTGCAGGCGCGCGATCGCCTGCTCAACGAAGTGTGGGGTTATGAAAGTGTGATCGATACCCGCACGGTCGATACCCACGTGCGGCGGCTACGCCAGAAACTCGGCAAGGCATCGGCTGTCATCGAAACGGTGCGCGGTTTCGGTTATCGCATCCGGGAAAGCTGAACGCTCATGGGCTGGCTCGCCTTTTGCGGACTTATCGCGGTTGTGCTCGCGAGTGGATTTGCGGTTTGGCGCAAATGGGTCGCGCCCTGGAAAGATGTGGAAGAGTTAGCAGGCGACATTGTTGAACACCGTGCCCCGCGGAAATTTCTGATCAGCGGCAATCCGCACGCACGGCGCGTGGGACTCGCGCTGGAAAAGCTGACCGATCGCCGGCGTGAGCTGGATGAAAGGATGCGCGAAAGCGAACTCAGCGTTCAGGCGGTCTTTGGCGCAATGCTCGATGGACTCGTGGTGGTGGATGGTCTGCGGCGCGTCCGGCTGGTCAATCTCGAATTCAGGCGCGTTTTCGGTCTCCGGGAAAATGCACCAGGGGAAACGCTTCTCGAAGTGATTCGACACGCTGCGGTCGATCGCATGGTGATGGAAGCGATCCGGACGGCCGAGCCCGGGCGGGAATCGATCAGGACGCCGCGCGACGGTACGGGCGAAAGCCGCGAAATGGAAGTGACCGCCGTGCCGCTGGGCGAGAATTCGGCGCAGATGGAAGGCGCCGTCGTGCTGTTCCGCGACGTTACCCAATTTCGGCAGGTGGAAGAAATACGACGCGATTTTGTGGCGAATGTTTCGCACGAACTCCGCACGCCGTTGTCGATCTTCCGCGGATATCTCGAGACGTTGCTGGACGATCCACACCAGCCGCCGGCCGAATTGCTTCGCATTCTCGAAATCATGGAACGGCACTCGGACCGGTTGAACGCGCTCGTGGAAGACGTCCTCAGCCTGGCCCGACTCGAATCGCCGGGGATGGAACTCGATTTGGCCGAGGTCGATCTGGCCGAGTTGCTCCATTCGATCATGCGCGACTGGGAAAAACGATTCGCGGCCCGGCAGCTCAAATCGCACCTCAATTTTCCGGGAAATCTGCCGGCGCTGCACGCGGACGAGAACCGTCTTCAGGAGGTTATTTATAATCTTCTCGATAACGCGGTGAAATATTCTCAACCGGGCGGGACGGTGTCTCTCCGCGCCGAGATGGTGGATGATCGCGTGCGCATCAGTGTGGCCGATCAAGGCATCGGGATTCGAGAGGCTGATCTGCCCCGCATCTTCGAGCGGTTTTATCGCGCAGATAAGGCGCGCAGCCGCGAATTTGGCGGGACCGGCCTGGGCCTTTCCATCGTCAAACATATTGTGCAACTGCATGGCGGCAGCGTCGAAGCCGAGAGCGAGCCGGGGAAAGGGACGACGATCAGTGTGTCGCTGCCTGTGAACCGAGAGGCTGACTAGCTGTCATCCCGAGCCGCGCAGACGGCGAGGGACCTCACAGTTGGAATGCTGGTTTGCTTGCGCCTGCACCACGCCCATCCCAGTGGACGCTCAGCACTTCGCGGAAGCGGTCTCGTGAGCCTGCGTGAGGCACCTCGCCAGTCTTACGCGGCTCGGGATGACAGCGCGCATTCTGTCCCGTCCGTCACACAAACGTAACACTAAACAAATTGCCGCGGGGCTGACGTTTCCCCGAATGTTTCCTTCGCATGGAAAGCCTCGCTCATTCCCGCATCCTTATCCCGCCACGGACAAAGTCGCGCCGGACACAGGCGGCCGTCGAGCGGGCCATCAAGGCGTTCTTCGGCGGCAACGCGCTCGTGGCGGTAATCGTGCTGGCGTTGATCACGATTTTCCTTTTCCGCGAAGGCTTCGGATTTTTTGGACAAAATCTGGCGAACCTGCGCCTTTATCGGCAGGCCGGTCTTGAATATGTCGATATTATCCGCGGCGTTTCGGCGCGGCACGAAGCGCTCTCTCGAAAGTTGAGCGAGATCCGGCTGCGCGAGGTGCGGGTGATGGAGAAGCGGAACGCATCGCTCGCAGAGATCAACGCCACGCTGGCGCCCTTCGATCAATTTGCGTCCTCCTTCAGCGATACCGCCGACAATTTGCACGGCCTCGTTTCCGACCTGACCGACCAGGCGAGCGCCTTGAAGGAACAGCTTTTTGCCCGCGCCGAATTAGCGGCGCAACGTGCGCAATTAGAGCGCAGTGGCGCCCACGCCGCGGCGGAAAAAATCGCCGTCCCGGAAGTCGATCGGAGCGCGGCGCTCGGGCAGTTGCATCAAGGCGCTGCCACATTTGAATCGGTCAGCGCGGAGATGACGGCGAAACTCTACAACCTCCTGGACGAGGCGCCGCCCATGCCGGATCCCGCGGGTCAAAAAGGCCTCGAACAATGGAAGACGCAGACCCGCGAATATCTCGCCGGATTACCCGCAGCTTCCGAGAAGTTGCGGAGCTGGTCGCCCGATGCGCGGATTCCGTGGTATCGCTCGATCAGTTCGTTCCTCTTCGGCCGCGAATGGGTCACAGCGAGTTTCTGGCAGGACTGGTACGGCATTGTTCCGCTCCTGGTTGGTTCGGTCATGGTTTCAATCGTCGCCCTGGTCATCGCCGTGCCTCTCGGTGTCGCGTCAGCGGTTTACGTGAGTGAGATCGCTTCGCGCCACGAGAAGAGGCTAATCAAGCCCTACATCGAATTCATCTCCGCGATCCCGTCAGTCGTGCTCGGATTTTTTGGCATCGCCGTGGTCGGCCAGGCCGTTCGCGCGGCGTCGCAATCTTCATTTTTCAAATGGGTCTCGTTTTTCCCGATCAGCGAGCGGCTGAATATTTTCACGGCGGGATGTCTGCTCGCCCTCATGGCCGTGCCCACGATTTTCACTCTTTCCGAAGATGCCTTGCGCAATGTCCCGCGCGGTTTCAAGGAGGCTTCCTACGCGCTCGGCGCGAACCGGCTCCAAACCATCGGGCGCGTCCTCATCCCCGCGTCGCTGTCGGGCATCGTCTCCGCCATTCTTCTCGGGCTCGGCCGTGTCATCGGTGAGACCATGGTGGTCCTGCTTTGCGCGGGGAATCGCATCGCGATTCCGGATTTCACCCAGGGGCTCGGCGCCATTTTCCAACCGGTGCACACCATGACGGGAATCATCGCGCAGGAAATGGGCGAAGTGGTGCGGGGGAGCACGCATTACCGGGCGCTCTTCATGGTGGGCTTGGTGCTCTTCACGATCACGCTGGGAATTAATTATCTCGCGCAAAAATTCGTCGCGCGTTTCCGAATGAGCATTGGATGAATTCACCGCCGAAACGCAAAGACCGCAGAGACTGATGGAAAAAATTATCAAGGAATCCTTCACGGTTCATCGCTCGCCAGATTGATGAAATGATTGCCGCCGCTTCCAACTCGCGCCGGGTTCATTTGGTCCAGGGAATCGTTTTCTGGTCCTTTCGCCTGGCGACCTACTTCGTGCTCGCGTGCGCGACCTACATCTTTCTCGACATCGGCATCAAGGGGAGCCGCACCGTTTTCACCAGCACGCGGCCCTTCATCAACGTGCCGTTTCTGACCGAGCCGCCTCAAACGCTTTACGTTTTCGATTACGCGCGGAAAAAGATGACGCTGAGCGACCGCCAGTTCCGCCAATGGAAAGTCGAGCACGCCGGAGTGGAAGTGGAAGCGTCCAGCATCGCGTATTCCGCCGGCGGAATCTGGCCTTGCATCGTCGGCACCGCGCTGCTCGTCATCGGATCGATGGCGCTGGCGCTTGGCATCGGCATCAGTAGCGCAATTTACCTGAGCGAATACAGCCAGAACGGCCGCTGGATTCGTCTCGTGCGCATCGCGATTCTCAATCTCGCCGGCGTGCCCTCAATCGTTTTTGGGCTCTTCGGTTTCGGATTGTTCGTGATCTTTTTCGGCTGGAACGTTTCGCTCATCGCCGGCTGGTTCACGCTCGGTCTCATGGTTCTGCCGGCGATCATCACCGCAAGTGAGGAATCGTTGCGCGCGGTGCCGCAAGGTTTGCGCGAAGGCTCGCTCGCCCTCGGCGCCAGCAAGTGGCAGACGATCCGCAAAAACGTTCTGCCCTACGCGCTGCCGGGAATCCTGACCTCGTCGATCCTCGGCATCGCGCGGGTCGCCGGCGAAACGGCGCCGATCATGTTCACGGCGGCCTACGCGATGAAAGATGAAATGCCATGGCAGGTGGCGCGTATGACCGATTTCTTTTTCCAGGGCGTCATGGCGTTGCCCTATCATATTTATGTTGTCAGCTCGAAAATTCCGCAGAACGAATACACCGAGCGGGTCCAATACGGCGGCGCGTTTGTCTTTCTTTTCCTCGTGATGCTGATCGCATTAACTTCCATTATCTTGCGGGAACGGAGCCGGAGCCGCCTCTCATGGTAAGCGTAGCCGAAATGCCGGAAATAACTTCACACTCCGCCGTGAGCCAGGCATCGCCGATGGCGAAGCCGATCATCGAGCGTGGCATGATCGAGATCGAGCAGCTCGATTTCGCCTATGGAACGCATCAGGTCCTGCACGATATCAACCTGAGCATTTCGCCGCGCGCCGTCACCGCGTTCATCGGACCGTCCGGGTGCGGCAAGACCACTTTGCTGCGCTGCCTCAACCGCATGAACGATCTCATCGACAGCGCGCGCATCACCAAAGGCTCGATCCGGATCGAGGGCGTGGACATTAACGCGCCCAACGTGGACGTGGTCGATCTCCGGCGGCGCGTCGGCATGGTTTTCCAAAAGTCGAATCCATTTCCGAAATCCATTTACGACAACGTCGCCTACGGATTGCGCATCGCGGGGATAACGAAACGATCCTTGATCGACGAAGCGGTCGAGAAAAGTCTGCGCTCCGCCGCGCTCTGGGACGAAGTGAAAGACCGGCTCCACGTAAGCGGCTACGGGCTTTCCGGCGGCCAGCAGCAACGCCTCTGCATCGCGCGCGCCCTGGCGGTGGAGCCCGAGATCGTCCTGATGGACGAGCCTTGTTCCGCGCTCGATCCGATCGCGACGGCGAAAGTGGAAGAACTGATCCGTCAATTAAAGGAGCAATACACGATCGTGATTGTGACTCACAACATGCAGCAGGCGGGCCGCTGTTCCGATCATACCGCCTTCTTTTACCTCGGGCGCCTGATTGAGTTCGACGGCACCACCAAAATATTTTCCAACCCAGCCCAGCGGCAAACGGAGGAATACATCACCGGCCGTTTTGGTTGACGGATCGGACCACGTCATGATCGCACCACGACACATCCTCGGCACTTTCGATGAAGCGCTCGCTTCGCTCCGCAACAATGTCCTCCTGATGTCGAGCCTGACTGAACGCAGCCTCGAGCGCGCCATCACGGGCCTGCTTCAGCGCGATGACGAACTCTGCGCGATCGCGATCGCCGATGACGAGGAAATCGATCAACTGGAAAAGCAGGTCGACAAGGATGGCATAGATCTTCTGCTGCGTTTTCAACCGGTCGCTTCCGACCTGCGCCGGGTGGTTTCGGCGATGAAGCTCTCATCCAATCTCGAGCGCATGGCCGATCAGGGAACGAACATTGCGCGGCGCGCGCGCAAATTGAACCAACATCCGGCGCTGCCCGAAACGGAATTGATCACGCCGATGTTCGTGCATGCGATGGCGATGTTTAAGGACGCGATCGACGCTTACGTGCGCGAAGACGTGCAGCTCGCGCGCGCGGTGGTGCCGCGCGATCAGGCGCTCGATGAGATGAATAGCACGGCCGGCCGCCGCCTGATCGAGCGCATGGCGGAAGATCCCGCGCAGCTTCGCGGTTATCTGAATTTAATTTTTGTTTCGCGCTGTCTCGAACGCGTGGGCGATCATGCGACGAACATGGCCGAAGACGCAGTCTACGCCGCCGCGGCCGAGGATATCCGGCACCAGCATTTCGTGCCGGCGGAAAGCAATTAGCTCCGGCGGCAAAAGGTGTGGCAGATTCCGTCTGTCGCAGACGCCATCAAGATGAGGGACCAGGTAATCCGAATTGTCTTAGCCTCCGTTCTTTGGTTCGTGGAGGCTCGAGCGGCCCCTTTGTCGCGTCCGGATCACGTTGTCGTCGTGATCATGGAAAATCATTCCTACAGCCAGATCATCGGTTCGGCTGAAGCCCCAAATATCAACGCGCTCGCAGCGGAAGGCGCGAAATTCACGAACGCGCCGACAGATCCGGCCGGAGCGACCAGCGGTTCGCACGCTCTCCGCCATCCGAGCCAGCCGAATTACCTCGAAATCTTTTCGGGAGATCATCAGGGCGTGGTCCAGGATGGAAGGCCGGGCGGCAGCAGCGAGCCTTCTGCTTCGCCGCCGCCATTCCAGACACCGAATCTGGCCGCGTCGCTCATCGCGGCCGGGCTTACCTTTTCCACGTACTCGGAAAATCTTCCGGCAGCCGGGTTCGATGGCGACAGTTTCTCGACCGATCCCACCACGAACCAATACCAACGGAAGCACAATCCCGTCGCGAACTGGCAGGCGCTGGACGCACCGGCCAACCATCACGTTCCGCTTTCGGTTAACCAGCCCTTCAGCGCATTTCCGGCTGGCGCCGCGGGATACGCCGCGCTGCCCGCGATTTCATTCGTCGTGCCGGACGAACAACACGACATGCACGACGGCTCGATCGCCCAGGGAGATGCGTGGCTCAAGACGTACATCCTGGATGGATATTATCAATGGGCCAAAGCGCACAACAGCCTGCTCGTTGTCACCTTCGACGAAGACGGCAACGACACGGCGAGCAATCAAATCGTGACGATCTTTGCCGGACCGATGATCAAGCCCGGCATCTATCTCGAGTCGAACATCAATCCGCCCGATGTCCGCGCGCCGGATGGATTGATCACGCCCACCGGGACCGCGATGACGCATCACAATGTTCTGCGCACGCTGACGGAAATGTATGGCCTTGCGCCCGTCGGGGCCTCCAGCAATACGCCGCCAGTCACGGACATTTTCTTTTCCGGCACACTCGTGAACAGCTCGACGCGCTTGCGCACCGGCCGCGGAAACGACGTGATGATTGGCGGCTTCATCATTCGCGGCTCGTCAAAAAAGAAAATAATGCTGCGCGGCCTGGGCCCGTCCATCCGGAGCAATGGCACGCCGCTTCCCGGCGCGCTGCAAGATCCGGTGCTCGAGTTGCACCAGAGCGACGGCGCGGTTCTGATGACGAACGATAACTGGAAAGATACCCAACGATCCGATATTCAGGCGAGTGGCCTCGCGCCATCCGACGATCGCGAAGCGGCCATTTCGATTTCGCTGGACCCCGGGAATTACACGGTGGTCCTCTCCGGCAAGAACGACACGACCGGCCTCGGACTGGTTGAAGCTTACGACATCGAACAAGCTACAAGCGCGAAGTTGCTTAACATCTCGACCCGCGGCCGCGTCCAGACCGGCGACGACGTGATGATCGGCGGCATCATCGTCGGCGGTCCCGACCCGGCGCGCGTGATCTTTCGCGGAGCGGGACCATCCATTTCCCGCGGTGGCGTTCCGGCCTCCGAGACGCTGGCCGATCCCACGCTGGAACTGCACAATGAAAACGGCGCAACGATCGGCTTCAACGATAACTGGAAAGACCAGCAGCAAACGGAAATCTTCAACAGCGGCCTCGCTCCATCCGATGACCGCGAAGCGGCGATCATCGGCAACTTCACACCGGGTCAGTACACGGCCATTCTTCGCGGCCGGAACGACACCGGAGGCATCGGCTTGGTCGAAGCCTACAAGCTGTATTAGACGCAGGCCGTCTCCACGGCGTGAGACCGCGCCGGTTAATTCAAAAGCAGCACTGATCGTCCGTTAGGGGTGAGGCACCTCTGCTTCACCGTCTCCCATTCCGAAAAATATTGGGAGATCCGGCTCGCGAATTGTCGCGGGCGTTCGGCATAAAATCGCTCACCGAGCGCGATGGCGGCGCGCTCGAGTTCCCTTGCTCTTGCCTCGAGCAACCCATTGAGAACACGGTCGCCCTGTTTGCGTTTCCCAATCGAGGAAAGGCGGTCGGCCACGAAGGCAAGATCGTGAACCTCGCCCAGGTACTGGCCGATCGTTTTCAATTCGTCGTTCAACTCCTTGAAAACAGCCGGCGCCAGCGGACGCAAAAGCCGCAGCTGATACCACAGCGTCTTCGCCCGCTTGCGTAAGGTGTGCAGGTTTTTCGTGCTCGTTTTCCTGATCGCGATCTTCAGGCCTTTGCGGCCGCGTTGGTATGTTCGCTGCACGTTCTTTCGCAGCCGCTTGCAACTGAGATCGCCCAACGACCACGCCCCGATGCGATCGAGCGTCTGGGTTAATTGTTCCCCGGCCTCGTGGGGCCATTCCGAAAACGCCGCCAGAAAACTGTCGAGCTCGAAGGTGAGAAGCTCTTCCGTTTCCAGGAATCTGCGCCCCCTTCCGCCGGCGAATTTGCGGAGCTGCCGCACCGTTTCCAAACGCACTTCCGCGTCGCGGACTTCGGAGATGAGCCGCCCGACCTTTCCCAGGCGGCGGTCTTCCCTCTTCCAAATGTCGCGATCCAATCCTCCTCGGACGAGCCGGAGCGCGGCCCGCGCCTTCTTCAAATGTTTCCGCGTCGCATGGACGGGTGAGCCCTTGCCGTTTTGCCTGGCCTTGCTCGCGCGGACGGCACCTTCGATTTGGTGACAAACAATGCGCTGAATGCCGTCACCGAGTGTTTCGTCCGCGCGCAATTCGTAGCTCATTTTTTTTGCCGGTCCGCTCAATCGTGCGCGAGCACCACGTTGCTGTATTTTGGTTTGCCGGTCACATCACGGCCAATCCAGTCCGGCGGGACGAAGGCCGCGCAGCTCCGCCGGTTATCGAATTCCACTTCCGCCACGACCAGGCCTTTGTGCCGGCCGCGATAAATGTCGATCTCGATCGTGTGTGTTTTCCACGACACGTCGTAGCGAATCTTGGTCAATCGGCGTCCGGCCGTGGCGGGCCAGAGCGCATTGAATTGCTCGAGGCTCAGACGAATTTCGCGTTCCTCCCGTTCTCCCCCGGTGCCCTGTTTGTAGGCGAGCGAGAGGACGGAGCCTTTTTTGCGTAAACGAACTTGCAGTCCGCCGCGCCCGGCCGCGAGATAACCCTGCTCGATAGTGTCGTGCGGAAATTTTGACAGGCCCGGCGGAAGCCGCTTCAGGAGAAATTTTCTTTCGATCTCACGTGAAGACGGCTTTTTCGTCATTTTCATGTCCGCCAACCTCTTTTTGTGAACGGGAAAAACATCGCCGTCTTCTTTTGTTTCGGCCCGCGCCCGGAACCCGTCAAAATCTTTCGCGTGACAATTCGATGCCAACCCAATTCGTCACCTGATTGTAACTTGGCCGTTACCGAAACGTGAGGAATGGGAGAGAAAGAAAAACTATCTCGTATGAAAACATTACTCGTCACTCTCGTCACGGGCCTCCTTTTCGCCTCCACCTCAGCGCGTGCGGAACGCCTCGTCATCAAGGGATCGGACACGCTCGGCGCAAAGCTGGTCCCGCAATTGGCCGAGCAATTCAAAACACAGACCCCGGACGCCACCTTTGATATCGCCGCGGAAGGATCGACCACCGGTTTCGCGGCGCTGATCGATTCCACCGCGCAGATTGGCATGGCCAGCCGGCCGGCCAAGAGCGAAGAGATCGCCGCGGCGAAGGCGAAAGGCGTCGAGCTGAAAGAAACCATCGTCGCGTATGACGGCGTGGCCGTCATTGTGAACGCGGCGAACCCGGTCAAGAACCTGACCAGGAAACAGGTGGAACAAATCTTCACCGGCGAAGTAAGCGATTGGAGCGCGGTGGGCGGATCGGGTGGCACGATTTCCATCTACACCCGCAACACTTCCTCCGGCACCTACTCGGAATTCAAGGAGCTCGCGATGAAGAAACGCGACTACGCCGCCTCCGCGCAAAAGATGGCGGGCAACGAGCAGATCGCGGCGGAAGTGGGAAAGAATGCGAACGGCGTCGGTTACGTCGGGCTCGCCTACACCAAGGCGAAAGGGATCAAAGTTGTCTCGATCGATGGCGCGCTGCCCTCAATCGAGAGCGTGCAGAAGAAAACCTATCCCTACGCGCGGCCGACTTTCTTTTACACAAATGGCGAACCGGCCGGCCTGGTAAAGGCATTCGTTGATTTCACCCTCAGCGCCACCGGTCAAAAAATTGTGGGCGATGTTGGGTTCGTTCCGATAAAATGAGTTTGTTGTCGGCCTGATTTTTCGCGTGAAGTCGAACGTCCTTTTCATCTGTATTCATAACAGCGCCCGCAGCCAAATGGCGGAAGCGTGGCTCAATCACATTTGCGGCGATTTTTTCTCGGCGGAGAGCGCGGGCCTCGAGCCGGGCACGTTGAATCCTTTCGTCGTCCGGGCCATGCAGGAAATCGGGATCGATATTTCCCAAAAGAAAACACAGGCCGTCTTCGATGTCTTTAAGGCCGGAAAACTTTTCTCTCATGTGGTCACCGTTTGCGACGAGACGAGCGCGGAGAAATGCCCGATCTTTCCCGGGATAACGAAGCGCTTGCATTGGAGCTTCGCCGATCCATCGGCGCTGACTGGAAACGATGAGGAAAAGATGGCGGGCGTACGGAAAATCAGGGAAGAAATCCGCGCAAAGGTCGAGGAGTGGTGCGAAGAAATCTGCCCGCACGGCACCGCGGCGTGAGAAGGATTTAGTCGGTGCGCGAGGCGGCTCGGCTCTTCCGGTGGGAGAAAATCTTGGAGCGGCTTCGCGGAAATTCCGCAAGTGAGTTCCGATGTGCCCGAGGCGGTAGAGCGCGATCACCTCTTTCGAGCGCATCCGGGTACACCCGAAACTGGCCCGGCGTCCGATGCGTTGCTGCGCAACCAGATCACGCGCGAGACAATTGCATGATCTGGGGAGCGCACGCGCCTCGCGTGCTGGCGACGGCGCCTCGCCGTCGCGAACTTGCAGGCGCTTGTCTGGAGAGCGGAGTGAGTGTTGCAGAAAGTTCGTTGCGGCGAGGCGCCGCAACCTGCACGCGAGGCGCGTGCGCTCCCCGGAGTTCCAACGGGACACTTGAAAAAGAAATCACGCCGTTCTGCGGTTGTTCTTTTCCGGAACCAGGAGTTTCAAATCCTCGATCAGCGAATCGATCTTGCGCAGATCTTTTCGCCGCCCTTTCTCCGGCTTCAATTTGCGCTTTCGCACGTGGATCATCAGGTCCCGCAACTGATTCAAACGCTCGCGCGACAATTCTTCGGCGGGCTTCAGCGAGCCCAGTGCGGCACGGCTTTCGGCCAGATTAATTTCCAGGCGCGCCGCGTAAGCCCGCACCGTCGCGCGCAGATCCTGCCGAAGTTTTTCCAACTCCCTCTCCAGCACTTTCGCGGGTGACGTATTTTCGGCTGTTGTGCGGATCTTTTTATGTTTGCTCGATGTCATAAGGCAGTTCCTGTCAGTTCCGGCGTTTCCGCCAGCGGCGTGTCCGATGATTGAAATGGATTGAAATTCAGCAACTCGATCTCGCTCTCGAGCGTCTCCATTGCCCCGCAAAAATAGCAGGCGCGACCAGGCGCCGACAAAGTGAGTTTTGTTACGTTCGTGTGGCGAAGAAAATGTTCTTGCGTTGGCTGCATCGTCCAGAGAATGTCCCACGCAATGCAACGCCAGCTTATGCGGCATCTGGCTGCCCCGCTCATCCGCGGAGCGGTCGCTGGCTGGCTCTGCGCCGCACTCCTTTTGGCGCTCGCGCTCAGTGTCTCGCCGCGCTGGCACGACCTGATCCACCCCGACGCCAAGAGCGGGAAACACGAATGCGCGGTGACGCTGGTTAGCTCCGGCAATGTCCAGCACTCGGCGCCCGCGCCTCTGGTAGTAGTTCCGGCGCCGGCTCTGCAATTTTCTTTCGTTCCGGCGCTGCACCCTGTCTGGGTCGCGTCGCCTTTCATCGGCGCTCGCATCTTTGAGCACGCGCCGCCGGCGCGCGCCTAGGCACGGGCTCCAGCCGCGTTCTCGCGCGGAGTATCGGTTTTCGATTCGTCGCGCGACTTGCGGCACGGATTTCGTGCACGCTCCCCTACCCTTGCGGCCTCGCCTCGCGAACGCCGCAGCAACCACACGCACAAAAATGAATTTCAAAAACTTTATCCATGAAAAACTTTCTTACCACAGCATTAGCATTGCTCGCCGTTGCGAGCGCTGCGATTGCCCAGGATGCCGTTCAACCAACGGCTTCTCCCACACCGGCCGGCACGGCCGAGACTGAACGCATCGTTGTCCAAAGCGAAGAGCTGGACGTTTCGCGCGAGCAGATTGTCCCGAGCCTCGGCGCCACGCGTTACACAGTCGGTCCCGACCGGCTGGATTCGCAGGCCCAGGGCGAAAACGCCTCGTTCAACCAAACCATTCTCCGCTTCCCCGGCGTGGCGCAGGATTCATTTGGACAACTCCACGTCCGCGGCGAGCACGCCAATCTGCAATACCGCATTGACGACGTGCTCTTGCCCGAAAGCATTCCTGGTTTCGGCCAGGAACTCGAGACGCGGTTCGCCGACAATATCTCGCTCATCACGGGAGCGTTGCCGGCACAGTTCGGTTTTCGCAACACCGGCGTAATCGACATCCACACGAAAAGCGGAGCCGCCTTCCAGCAAAGCGAAGCGTCCGTTTACGTGGGAAGTTTCGACACGATCAAGCCGAGCTTCGAATTCGGGAACGTGACCGGGAAACTTAGCTCCTACGTTTCAGCCAGTTATCTGCACAGTGGCATCGGGATCGAGAATCCCACCGGCAGCAGCAACCCGATCCACGACAACACGGATCAATCCAAATTGTTCGGCTATTTTTCCTACATTTTTGATGAGACGAGCCGCCTCACCCTTCTCCTGAGCGGCAATCACAGCGACTTCCAGATCCCTGATAATCCCGGGCAAACGGGCGCCTTCACCGATCTGGGAAGATCCACCTTCGACTCCTCGAAACTCAACGAGAACCAGACCGAACAATCCTCCTACGCGATCCTAACCTACCAAAAGAAAATGGACGATTTCAGCATGCAGACGTCCATCTTCACGCGATACAGTTCCGTCTTGTTTCGGCCGGATGAGATCGGCGATTTGATTTTCAACGGCGTCGCTTCGCGCGTGGATCGCGACATTGTCTCGAATGGAATCGAGTTCGATTCGAGCTATAAGCTGAACGACCAGCACACGGTCCGTGGTGGTTTTCTTTTCACCGAACAGCACGCCACCGTCGGGACGGCCACGCTCGTATTTCCCGTCGACGCAAACGGCAATCAAACGAGCGATGTGCCGCAACGGATCGTCGATAACAGCCAAAAATATGGCTACTTCTACGGCTTCTATTTGCAGGACGAATGGAAACCGTTCGAGCAACTCACGATTAATTTCGGCGGGCGGCTGGATTTTGTGAATGCGTTTTCGAATGAAAACCAACTCAGCCCGCGGCTTAACGTTGTTTACGAACCGTTCAAAGGCACGGTCATTCACGGTGGTTATGCGCGCTACTTCACCCCGCCGCCCCTGGAGAACGTCGATCAAAGCACGATCGCCAAATTCGCCGGCACGACCAATGAATCGGCCATCACCCAAAATTCTTCCGTTACCTCCGAGCGGGCGCACTATTTCGACGTCGGCGTGACGCAGAAAGTCGCCGAGGGATTCAACATCGGACTCGACGGCTTCTATAAAAGCTCGCACTCGACGCTGGATGAAGGTCAGTTCGGTCAGGCGCTCATCCTTTCCTCTTTCAACTACAAGCGCGGCGAGATATACGGCGGCGAAATTACTTCCAGTTACGATCACGGTCCGTTCTCCGCTTATCTGAACGCCGGCTATGAATGGGCGCGCGGAACCCAGGTCAGCTCCGGGCAATTTCTCTTCGGTTCCGACGAGATCGACTACATCAGCAACCACTGGGTTTTCCTCGACCACGATCAGCGTTTCACCGCGTCATCCGGCGTTTCCTACACCTGGAACGATTGGAAAGCGGCGATAGACGGACTTTACGGGAACGGTTTGCGCCGCGGATTTGCCAACACGATGAAGAACCGTCCTTACGAGACGTTCAATCTCAGCCTCCAACGCCGGTTCAAGATCGGCGCAAAAACTTCCGTCGTCGTGCGGTTCGATGCCGTGAATTTATTGGATAAAATTTACCAGCTGCGTGACGGCAGTGGCATCGGGGTCGGCGCGCCGCAATTCGGTCAGCGTCGCGGATTCTACGGCACGCTTGCCTTCGACTTCTAAGACTCCATTCGGCCTTTATTCGTCAGCCGCTGGAGCGAGGGTCCGATCCCCTTCTCCGGTTTTTCGCCGGCGGCGACGGCTAAGCCACCATGCAAACGGCAATCGAAATCGCAAACCATCCCAAGGCGCGCCTGCATCGGGAACTGGTCGCGATCCTGCGCGCCTCCGGCAGCATCGAAGGCGCCGGACGGAGCTGGGTTCGCTTCCGCCTCGACCCGCTGCTCTGGAAACGGATTGTAACCTACGGACTCTCACTGCCTGACAAACAATTGCAGTTAAACCAAATCGCCTTTCCGGATTTCAACGTCGCGGAGGTCGATGCGGCGCTTCAAGCGGGAAATAATTTACCAAGACTTTACGAGCTGGCCCGTGGACGCGCCTCTATCGCGAAGGAGGCGACCGGTCATTACAAAACAGGAAGCAGGGGATTGAAGATCATAAGGCACGCGACTGCGATCAAGCTCACTTGACCAACGTGTGACGCGATTCGTGGTCGTGGCACTGCTGAGTTTCGATCGTGACATGGACCAGCTCTTCATGCTCGCGCAAAAGAGCGCGATAAGTCTCATACGTCTTCGGCTCGTGCGCGACGATGGAAACGATAGCCGCGAATTTACCGCTGCCGACCTGCCAGACATGGAGATCCGTCACGGTCGAATCGTTATCGCTTTCGATGGCGCGGCGAATTTCGTCCGGCAACTCCGAAGTTGGTGGCGTGACATCGAGCAGGATCCCGCCGGTATCGCGCAAGAGCATGTAGGCCCATGAAAAGATCTCGCTGGTAAACGGCGAACTTTGGGTTGGCAACTTCGGCGACGGACGCATCAACAATTACAATCCTGCGACCGGCGCGTTTCTGGAAACATTGAGCAAAACGGATGGGACGCCGCTCCAGTTCGACGGTTTGTGGGATCTGCTGCCCCTGGGTAACGGCGTTTATTTTACCGCCGGCATCGCCGATGAAGCGCACGGCCTCTTCGGCATTATCACGGAAGATTAAGTCGTGATGGAAGAGCAGGAAAAATCCGTTCCACTTCGCAGGATGAATTCCCTGGCGGTGTACGATGCGCCTGCTGCCACATCAGTTCGAAGAGCTACTCGCTCACTATGCAGAAAGCCCGCCGGGGAGAAGCCGGCGGGCTTTCGCTTTAGCGTGACTGCGTTGTCCTGCTGCCCTACGGAATTGGAACGAAGCCGACCTGGCCGACGATCTTCTGGCCACCGCCGCTGATGGTGAAATCGAGGAACTGTTTCGCGAGTCCGCTAGGATCGCCGTTGGTGTAATAAAACGTCGGACGGGCGTACGGGTACGTCTTCGCGTGCACCGTCTGCACGGAAGGCAAAACGCCGTCGATCGACATGACTTTGATGCCGCCGGCCTTCGTGTAAGCGAGACCGACGTAGCCGACGCCATTTGCATTTTTTCCCACTTCCGCGGCGATCTGTTCGTTGCCCGCCATTTTTTGCGAGCCGCCGGCGTAATCGCGCTTCTTCATCGCCAGCTCCTTGAAATCGGAGTAAGTGCCCGACGAAGTGTTACGGGTGTAAACGGAAATCTTTCCGCCGGAACCTCCGAGTGCACTCCAGTCAGCCACTTCGCCGGTGAAGATCTGCTCCACCTGCTTTTTGGTCAGGCTCTTGATCGGGTTCGCCGAATTCACGATCACGGCGATGCCGTCGTAGGCGACGATGGTTGGTTTCAGATGCACTCCCTTCGCCGTGGCGGTGCCGACTTCGGCGGACTTCGCGCGCCGGCTCGACATGCCGATCTGCGCCGTGCCGTCGAGGATCGCCGCGATGCCGGTGGTGGAACCTTCTGCCGCGATGTCGAAGGTGGTGCCGGGATGTTGGGCCTTAAATTGCTCGGCGAGCTGCGGCACGAGCTTGGCGCCGAGTGTGTCGGAGCCTTTGATGACCAATTTTTCGGCGCGAGCCTCAGTGGAGAGAAAGGCGAGCCCGAGCGTGAGAGCGAGATGGATGATTTTCATATGGTGAAGTGAGGTTGCGTATGCCTAACGAGTTAGAATTTTACGTTCAAGTCGGCTTGGAAGATGTTGTATTTTCTTAGTGGGTTGATGCTGAAGGCATCGCCCACGCCGCCCGTCCCGAGAGCGCGATCGGCCTGCTGGCCATAGCCATAGGTGAGGTTAAAGATAACGGCGTCGCTGATGGCGTAGCCGGCCTGGATCGCGAAGCCTTCCATGTTCACGCGGCTATCAAAGAGGTCCGAATCCACCAGGTTCGGATCGAGCGCGTACTGGTCGACGTGCTGATAGAAGCCCTGGATCTGCCAGTCATGTTTCTGCTTAATTTTCCCAACTCCAAGACCGATCTGCCAGGCATAGCGATCGCCACCTTTATCCGGATGACCAGCGGCGGCGGCGCGCGCATCGCCTTCCAGATTCACCGCGAAATCGCCGAAGAGGCGCATCGGCATTTCTCCAATCTTCCACCCGAATTCCACCGGCACGTCAAAGACGAGCAGGCTGTTTATGCCGGTCTGATTAGGCGTAATGATGGCGCCGCCTCTCCGGAAATTCGGATCGCCCGAGAAAAAGACATTAAAGGTGTCGCCGGCGCCGGTGTAGTTGTAGAGCGTCGGCGCCATCTGGAGGTAAATGTCTTTGGTGAAATTGAACTTCGCTCCGACCTGCCAGGCCAGCAGGTAGGCATCGGTGTTCGGCACGAAGTTGCCTCCACTCACCCCGCGCGGGCCAACGGGATCTTCCGGGTTCGAATCGTCGTAAACGAACTGCGCCAGGTTCGCGAAAAGTTCGAGAGTCATCCTGGTGGGCTCGGATGCGATCGCGGCAACGGTCTTTCCGTCTTTCGAGTCGGTGGACGCCGTGGTTTGTCCGCCACCGAACGAAAAGTTGAAGGTATGTTTCCATTGCTCCGCGATGCCTTCCGGATTGATGTCCGCATCCCACAGCATCGAAGTGGTGACGAGCGGATTGGGCATTCGGCCGGCGGTCAGGGTCACATCGTGAATCCCTTTGTACCCGAGATAGACCTGCCCGACGTTGATCCCATCGCTTCCCTTGGAAAACGGACCGCCGCTGGTTTCATCTCCAATCGTCACATTCGTCGAACGCGAATTGCTGCTCGTCTCCAAACGCAGGCCGAAGAACCAATCGTCCGCGAGCGTGCCGCGGAGACCGAGGCGCAAGCGATAGCGCGCGCGATTGCGCTGGGTGTGTTCTCCCGCCGGAGTGATGGCGTCGGGCGACCCGGCCTCGGCCGTGCGGACTTCGTAGCGCACCCGCGCGTCGCCGTATAACTCGATCTCGGTGATCGGGGTCGAGAGTTTTAACTTGCCCGCCGCGGTAGAGGCCGCGTCTTTCGTGAGCTCGCTGCGCACTTCCTCTGCTTCCTGATCGGTGATGACACGCTTTTTCACCAGCAGATCGAGCAATGCGCCCGCGTCCTGCGCGCGGGTCGTGACGCTGCCGGTGACCAGACTGGTGGCCATCGCAATTAAGACGAAATATTTCCGTAACATTTGTTCTCCTTGTTCGTGCGGTTGGGTTAGGCCCGCGGAGCGTTGGGCTCAGCGGTATTTGTTTGCACGCGGCGAAGCTAAAGAACGATTGTGACGGATGGATGGCGGTCAGGTGACAGTTGCGTGAATTTCGCGGGAGCTGCGATTCGCTTGTAGCCACGGCCCTCTGCGCCGTTCGGTGAACGCGACGGAAGAAGGGAGACGGCCCGCAGGGCCGTCGCTACAGCGCGGACGCGCGGAAGCGCGTCCGTCCGAGTTAACGCGCTTGGATATTCCGAAACGCTTTCCTAAGCTTCAAAACCTCGTGCATCCGAAAGAAGATTACGTCCTCAAGCTCCTCGAAGATGCGGGGCTCGTGACCCGTTCGCAGATCGACCAGGCCCGATCGAAATTGAACGGAGCGACGAACCTCGTCGATGTGCTCGTGAAAGATGGGGTCGTTTCCGAGGCGGACGTTTCCCGCAGCCTCGCCGCCCAGGCCCACATGGATTGGGTCGATCTTTCGGCCAAGGTCATTCCGCCGGAAGTGATCAAACAAATCCGCGCGGAAGACGCGCGGCGATTCAAAGTCATTCCGGTCGGCTTCGGCGAGACGGGCTTGACCGTAGCGGTGAGCGATCCGCTCGATATCGATACGATCGACAGCCTGAGCTTCTTGTTGCAGCGCGAGATCGAGCTCGTCTGCGCCAGTCCGGAAAAAATCCGGCAGGCCTTGATCAAATATTATGGGACGGCCGACGAAGCTTCGGACGTCCTGGTCCAACAAATCGGACACGACGTGGATCTCGGGGTCGAGATCATGGAAGGCGGCGACCTCAGTGGAACGGATGAAGCGGACGCACCGATCATCCGCATGGTTTCGATGCTGCTCATCGAAGCGCATCGGCTCGGCGCGAGCGATGTGCATCTCGAGCCGCTCGACAAAAAATTCCGCGTGCGCTTCCGGATCGACGGCGTCCTTCAGGAAATGCAGGCGCCACCGAAACGATTGCAATCCGCCATCGTCAGCCGGCTGAAAATCATGACCGGTTCGATGAGCATCGCGGAAAAGCGCCTGCCCCAGGACGGACGCATCCAGGTGAGAATCGCGCGGAAGCCGATCGACCTTCGCGTTTCCACGATCCCCACCAACCACGGCGAAAGCGTCGTCATGCGCGTCCTCGATAAATCGAGCCTGATGCTCGGTCTCCCCGAACTCGGATTTTTCAGCGACGACCAGGAAACCTTCGAGCGCTTGCTCCGCCTGCCGGATGGCATTCTCCTCGTGACCGGGCCGACCGGTTCCGGCAAGACGAGCACACTTTATTCGTGCCTCAATTTCATCAATAAACCCGACCGCAAGATCATCACGGTCGAAGAGCCCATCGAGTATCAGATGAACGGCATCAACCAGGTGCAGGTGAATGCCGACGTCGGAATGACTTTTCCGGTCGCGCTGCGTTCCATTTTGCGGCAGGCGCCCAACATCATCATGATCGGCGAAATTCGCGATATGGAGACGGCCACGATCGCCACCAACGCGAGCCTGACCGGGCATCTCGTCTTCAGCACGCTGCACACGAACGATGCGCCCTCGGCCGTGGCGCGCCTGGTCGATATCGGGGTGCAGCCGTTTCTGGTCGCTTCCTCCGTGCGGGCGATTATGGCGCAACGACTCGTTAGGCGTCTTTGCGCGAACTGCAAACAACCCGGGGAATTGAGCGAAACCGATCTGCGCGCTTTGAACCTGGACCCGTCCCAATTAAGCGAGGCACAGGTCATGAAGCCGGTCGGCTGCGAGCAATGCCGCAACACCGGTTACCGGGGACGGATGGGAATTTTCGAAATTTTCATCATCGACGATGACGTGCGCCACATGATCAACAATCGCCGCTCCACTCTTCTCCTGCGCCAGCGCGCCCGCGAACTCGGCATGCGCACCTTGCGCGAGGACGGCGTGCGCAAGGTCCTCGCCGGGCTGACCTCGGCGGAGGAAGTGATTTCGATTACGCTCGGAGATGTGAACTAAGGTATGGCGCCGACAAGATTCACTCTGGGGAGCGCACGCGCCTCGCGTGCTGGTCTTGGCGCCTCGCCAAAACAATCTTCAGAAAAGTTCGCGATCGCGAGGGCGCAATCGCCAGCACGCGAGGCGCGTGCGCTCCCCAGAACCAGACCATGAACGCGCAACAAATCGCCGACCTCTTCGTCGAGCAAAAAATCCTTCAGCCTTCGCAGGCAGACGACGTTTTGCAGGAGGCGAACCTCAACGGCAAGAACATCGAGCAGGCGTTGATCGACAGCGGCTTCGTGGATGAGCGCGGCTTTTATCAGGTCATCGCCGATGCGCTCGGAACCGATTTCGTCGAGCTGGGCGAAAAGGAAATCGCGCCCGAAATCCTGCGCCTCATTCCGGGAGGGCTCGCGCGGCTGCATCGGGCGCTGCCCGTCGCCGCAAGCGACAACACGATCAGGGTCGCGCTGGTCGATCCGCTGGATTTACGCGCCGCCGAGGATTTGCGCTTCGCGCTGGGGAAAGACGTGCACGTCGTCGTCGCTCCGATGGAACAGGTCGAAGAGCGGATCAAACGTTATTACGGGACCGACAGCTCGAGCATGGAGGACATCCTCAAGCAGCTCGGCGAAACGGGCGAGCTGCTGGCCTTGCGCGGGAAAGACGAAAGCACGCTCGCGGGGGAGGCCGAAGCGAACGCCACGCCGATCATTCGCTTTGTCGATTTGATTTTGTTCCAGGCGATCCAGGACCGCGCGAGCGACATCCACTTCGAGCCGTTCGAAAACGAATTCAAGATTCGTTATCGCGTGGACGGCGCGCTTTACGAAATGGCGCCACCACCGCGTCATCTCGCGCTCCCCGTGATTTCGCGCGTCAAGGTAATGGCGAACATGAACATCGCGGAGCGCCGCCTTCCCCAGGATGGGCGCATCCAGAAAAATATCGCGGGTCGCACCGTCGATCTGCGCGTGTCGACTTTGCCCACCCAGTTCGGCGAGAGCGTGGTCCTCCGTGTTCTCGACCGTTCGACCGTGAACCTCGACCTCGATTCTCTCGGCCTCCCCGATTATATCCGCGATTACATCATCGAAATCATCAATCGCCCGAACGGCATTTTCATTGTCACCGGGCCGACCGGCTCGGGAAAAACGACGACGCTCTATTCGTGCCTGAGAAAAATTAACACCATCGATTCGAAACTGTTGACGGCGGAAGAACCGGTCGAATACGACCTCGAAGGGATCGTGCAGGTGCCGGTGAACGAAGCGATCGGCCTCACTTTTGCGCGGGCGCTCCGCGCTTTTTTGCGGCAGGACCCGGACCGCATCATGGTCGGCGAAACGCGCGACCTGGAGACGGCGCAAATTTCCATCCAGGCATCGCTGACCGGGCACCTCGTTTTTACCACGCTGCATACGAACGACGCGCCGGGCGCGATCACGCGCCTGATCGACATGGGCGTGGAGCCCTTTCTCATTTCCTCCACGCTCGAAGCGGTGCTGGGCCAGCGTTTGCTCCGCAGCATCTGCCCGCAATGCCGCACCACTTATCAGCCGAGTGACACGCTGCTCTCGCAGCTCGGCCTGGCGCGGCGCGACATCGGCGAAAAGAATTTTTATTACGGCAAAGGCTGCGACGCGTGCAACCAAACCGGCTACAAAGGCCGGAAGGGCATCTACGAATTGATGAAGATAACCGATCCGCTGCGCGAATTAATCAACGAGCGCGCGCCCAGCGTGGTGCTCAAGGAAAAAGCGATCGAGCTCGGCATGGTGAGCTTGCGGCAGGACGGCCTGCGCAGCATTTTCGCCGGCGACACCACGATCGAGGAGGTGCTCAAATACACCTGAGAAAAAGCTCCGAATTCTAAGCTCCAAGCATCAGAGAAATTCCAATCATCAAGCTCCAAACAACGCGAAAGAGGTTGCGATTAGTTTTATTAAAGTTTGGCGCTTCATTGGAGCTTGGATGTTGGAATTTGGAGCTTTAGCGTAGCGCTCATGCCGCGTTACACTTACGTTGCGCTCGATGCGCGCGGCCAGGAATCCACTGGCCTGGTCGACGCTTCTTCGACTAACGAAGCGATCGGTCAGCTCCGGCAGGCGGGTTATTTCCCCACCAACGTTTACGAAGAAGGCAAGGGCGGGGGCGCGGATGGAAAAGCGGCGCGGCGCGCGTCCAAACCTGCGCGCGCGGAACGGGTGGCGGGCAGCAAGAACATCGTCCTCTTCCAGCGCAAATCGGTTAAGCCGAAAATACTGATGATTTTCACGCGGCAGCTTGCGACGTTGATCGACGCGGGGCTTCCTCTTCTCCGCTCTCTCAACGTCCTCGCGAAACAGGAACGCGACTCCGTGCTAAAAAACACCATCAACAAGCTGGCCGATTCAGTGCAGGGCGGCAGCACTTTCTCCGAAGGCCTCGCGCAGCACCCGCGTTTGTTCAATGATCTCTACGTCAACATGGTGCGCGCCGGCGAGCTTGGCGGCGTGCTCGAGCTGGTCCTGACCCGGCTGGCGGAATTCCAGGAGAAAGCGCAGAAGGTCAAAAATAAAGTCGTCGCGGCGATGGTCTATCCCATCATCGTGCTCTTGCTCGCCCTGGTGATCATGACCTTTCTCATGATCTTCATCGTCCCGAAATTCGAAACGATTTTTCACGACATGCTGGGCGACAAACCACTTCCCGTCATTACGGTTTTCGTTATTGGGGTAAGCGATTTCATGCAGAACCACTGGGCCATCCTGCTCGGATTGTTGGTCGGCGCCATCGCCGGATATAAATTTGCCGCCCGCACCAGGGCCGGTCGCGCGGTGCTCGACCGGATCAAGCTGCGCGCGCCGCTGTTCGGCGACCTCATTCGCAAAACTTCGATCTCGCGCTTTTCGCGCACGCTCGGGACGCTGGTCACAAGCGGGGTGCCGATTTTGCAGGCGCTCAATATCACGCGCGAAACCGCGGGCAATACGGTCATCGCGCGGGCGATCTCGCAAGTGCACGACAGTGTGAAGGAAGGCGAATCGATCGTGCTGCCGTTGGAAGCGAGCGGGGCGTTTCCGCCCATGGTGGTCAGCATGATCGACGTGGGCGAAGAGACGGGGCAATTGCCCGAGATGCTTTTGAAGATCGCGGAAGTTTATGACGACGAAGTCGACAACTCCGTGGCTGCGCTCACGTCTTTACTCGAGCCGATCATGATTGTTTTGCTGGCGCTGATCGTCGGCACGATTGTCATCGCGCTTTTCATGCCGCTCATCGGCATCATCAGCGGGTTGCAGCAGCAGACGTGACCGTGAGACGCGTGTCCGCTGAAATCCGGGGAGCGCACGCGCCGCGCGCGCGGGCGAGGCGCCCCGCCGAGCGAACTTTTTCCGCAATCGCGCACCGTTCGGCGCAGGACGGTTTCGGCGAGGCGCCGAAACCAGCACGCGAGGCGCGTGCGCTCCCCGGACCGGCACGCCACGCGTTCACGATTATCGAATTGCTCATCGTCATCGCGATCATCCTCGTGCTCGCGGGACTGATCCTGGCCACGTCCGGCTACGTTCAGACGAAAGGCAAACGCTCGCGCGCGGAAGCGGAGATCGCCGCGATCTCCGCCGCGCTGGAGAATTACAAGGCGGATAATGGAGTGTATCCGAGCGGCATGGAAAGCAACGCGTTAAAGCCAAACACGATGGGTGATCCGACCCAATCGGCTTATAAAGATGCAAGTCTTTCGCTCTACAGAACCATCAGCGGAGATGCCGACAACGACGCAAATCGCCTCGCCGAAGGAAAGTCCTATTTTAATTTCAAACCCAATCAACTCTATCCCACCGCACAGAATCAATCCGTAACCTTCATCAGAGATCCATTTGGAAATTCGTACGGCTATTCAACCGTTAAAGCGTCTGCGCCCGGCGGATCCGATGGCTACAATCCAACCTTTGATTTGTGGAGTACCGTCGGGACCATTACTAATCCGCCAAACCAATCGCAGTGGATCAAGAATTGGTGACTCACGTCGCGTCAGTCTTTTTGTCATGTCCACTGCGCTCGGAATGACAGAGGACTTCTGTAGCGGCAGTCTCTGACCGCCGAATCGATTCTCCGGAGCACGGTCGTCGTCAATCGAGCGCCGCGCCGGCCTCACGACTCGCTCGCTTGCGAGCGTCTTACCGCGCGTCGGTGTGCACGACGATCACGACGCGACGATTCGGGCGCTGGCGCTCGATCTCCATCTGCTCTTCCGGCGTGTTGCCCGGCACGGAACGCGGAGTGATGAGAAACTTGGTCGCGCCATATCCATGCGTGTTGACTTGCGCGGGATTGATCCCCATCACATCAACCAGATATTGCTTCACACTGTCGGCGCGGCGTTGACTCAGCTCCAGGTTGTAGTCGGGCGCACCAAGCGAGTCGGTATAGCCCTCGACCGAGAAAGTTGCTTTCGGATTTCGTTTGATCAGGGTGCCAAGCTTCTGCAACTGGCTGATCGCGCTCCCCTGCAAATCCGCGCTGTCGTAACTGAAAAGCTGATCGTCCGGCATGCGCAATTTCGTGCCCGAACCGAGCGGACCCTTTTGCGAAAGCAACGAATCCAAATCGCTGAAGCCGGGCGAACGGCTGCGGTTCGGTCCCGCGCTATCGCCGGGAAGTTTCGTGAACGTGTTCGGCTTCTTGATCGTCGTGCTCGTAGCCAGCTCGGTCCCGGTCAAGGCCGGCTGCGGCCGCCCTGAAGTCGCTGAATCGGTCAGGAGATTTTGTTCGCGCGTCGCGTTCGGACTCTTGGAAAGTGTCTGCGCTGTGGTCGCCTCGATTTCCGTCATGACGGAATTGGCGTTTTGATCCACCTGCGGTTTATCGGGCAGAACATCACGCGTATCGTCCGGGAGCGCCGTGCTGGCGTGGACGTCCTGCAAGAGCTGGTCGAACGATTTCTTCTCGTCGGGAAGCTGCACATCGGTCTTGTCAGCCTCGGGCTTAGCCGCGGCATTCGTCTGGTCCATGCTCGGTTTGTCGAGCGGTTGCATGTCCACGCTTTTAACCTTGAAGGTGGGAGTCTGGGCGCGTTCCTCCACTCGAGCGGGAACAGACATAAAACTCGTCCGGTAAAAATATCCGCAAAGCGCCCCGTGCAGCGCCAACGAAATCATAAGGCCGACCAACAGCCAATTGCGCTGTTTGCTGCCTTCCAGCAGAGCCTGGTCGAATTCAGCAAAGTCAGATGTTCTCATTTACCTCGAGAAACAGACCGGCAGTCCGCCCCCCTTGTCAAACGAACAGCCGTACCCGGAATTGCGCGGCCTGAGGGCAGGCTGCCTCGAATGCAAACTTCGTCGCACCAAGACGCCTACTGGAGACGGCCTGCGCCCGGGTCGTGACGCCGACCCGTTCGTCAGGCTTCTCCCGACTTCGTCCGCCCAATAAAAACTTGCACGGCTTTTCGGATTTCGTCCGCCACCCGCGCCTCGGGCGAAACAAACTTTGGCGTAAACCACGGAAACAAACCGATCAGATCATGCGTGACCAGGATCTGTCCGTCGCAGTGTTCGCCCGAGCCAATTCCGATCGTAGGAATGCTCAGCGCGTTCGTAATTTGACGCGCGGCCTCTGGATTCACGATTTCCAGCACGACGGCGAATACCCCCGCTTTTTCCACCGCCTCTCCGTCGCGCACCAGCGCTTCGGCTTCCGCCTGAGTGCGGCCCTTTACTTTGTAGCCCCCTTCCTCGCGGACACTCTGCGGCAGCATTCCGATGTGTCCCATCACCGCGATGCCTTCGGCCACGATCGCTTCAATTTGGGGGACGTGACTGACGCCGCCCTCCAGTTTCACCGCATGGGCCCCGGCCTCGACCAGCGCCCGCGCCGTCGCCGCGGCTTGCGCAGGATCATCATAAGTATGGATCGGAAGATCGGCGACCAACAACGCGCGTTTGACCGCGCGCGCCGCGGCCCGCGTGTGATGGACCATTTCCGCGAGGGTGACGTGCGTGGTGTCTTCGTAGCCGAGCACCACCATGCCTAACGAATCGCCCACCAGGATGAGGTCGATCCCGCTTTCATCGAGCAAACGCGCGGTCGGATAATCGTAGGCGGTCAACGCCGTGATTCGCTCGCCCCGCAATTTCTTGTCGCGAAATTCCTGCATCGGCCTCGACCTTACCACTCCGCTGTGACCCGCACCACTGCTCCCGTATTTGCGAGCCGGAGAAGCAACGCGCCGATGGGCTCGTTTTGTTTTGGAAGAACCAGATCCGGCCTGATGTCCGCGAGCGGCCGGAGCACGAATTCGCGTTCCTCCATGCGCGGATGCGGCAGCTGCAAGCCAGCCGTTTCGATTTCCAGGTCGCCAAAATAAAGCAAATCGAGGTCGACGGTGCGGGAAACATTCCGCGCGTGCGACGCGGGCCGGCCGAGCAATTTTTCGATTGCCGTCAGCTCGCGCAATAATTCCGGCGCCTCGCCCGCATATTCGAATTCGAGGGCGGCGTTTAGGAATTTCGGCGCGCCCGCCTCGCAGCCCACCGGCTCCGTTTCATAAACGGCGGACGAGCGCATGGGAGGAAGAACGCCGGTGAGAGCCGCGATACCTTTCCGCGCGCTGCGCAAGTTCGCCAGCCTTTCTCCGAGATTGGAACCAAGCGCCACGCCGACTTTCATCGCGTTACTGATCCGCTGTGGCGGCCGACCCGCCCGCCACTACAAACCGAGAACGTCCTCCATACTATAAAGACCCGGGGGACGCCCGACCACCCAGCGCGCGGCGCGCAATGCGCCCGCGGCAAATGTTTCCCGGCTGGAGGCCTTGTGCATGAGCTCCAGCCGTTCGCCCCGGCCGGCGAACGTCACCGTATGATCGCCGACCACATCGCCCCCCCGAATTGAGTGAACGCCGATCTCCGCCGCCGGACGCTTCCCGATCAAGCCCTCGCGACCGTGCGAGACATTCTGCGCGTAATCGAGCTTCCGCACTTCGCACAGGATCTCGGCCAGCTTCTTCGCGGTGCCGCTGGGCGCATCCTTTTTCAGGCGATGATGCGCCTCCATGATTTCCAAATCGAAATCCGGGCCAAGCATTTCCACCGCTTTTCGCGTCAGCCAGAAGAGCGCATTTACGCCGACGCTGAAATTCGGCGAGAAAACAACCGGCAGCGATTTGGATGCTTTTTCGAGCGCCGCGCGCTGCTCATCGGAATGACCAGTCGTGCCAACAACCAATGGCTTACCCGCGGCGAGACAAACGGGGCAGATTTCATCGCTGGCACTGGGATGACTGAAATCGATCACCACCTCGCAAGCATCGATTTCCTTCGTCAGGTCATCGCCTTGATCGAGACCGGCCACAATCACGGCGCCGGCTGCCTCGGCCGCGGCGGCGATCGCCTGCCCCATCCGGCCCTTCGCTCCAACCAGGAGAACTCGCACCGGCTTCATTTTTATCCGGTCCCTTCAAACGCATCGAGAGTCGTGCGCAAACGCGCGGCATTCGCCTCCGTCATTTCGCAAAGAGGCAGCCGGCATTCCGCTGACATCGCCCCACGCCAGGCCAGCGCGGTTTTCGTCGGCACGGGATTCGGCTCGATAAACAAATCCTTAAAGATCGGCAGCATCTTCTGATGTATCTCTCGCGCGCTTTTCACGTCACCCGAGCGGAAGGCCTGCACCAGCGCGCAAACTTCCGCCGGAAAAATATTCGAGGCGACGCTGACCACGCCCACCGCGCCGACCGCGAGGAACGGAAGCGTCAGGGAATCGTCGCCGCTCAAGATCGTAAACGCGTCGGGCAATCGGGCGCGCAGGTCGCTGACCCGATCGACACTGCCGCTCGCTTCCTTGATCGAGACAATGTTTCGGCAGCCGACCGCGAGCCGCTCCACTGTTTCCGGTCCAATATCCACCGCACAACGCCCGGGAATATTATAGAGCATCAGGGGCGACGAGGTCGCCTGCGCGATCGCCCGGAAGTGACGGAACAAACCTTCCTGGCTCGGTTTGTTGTAATAAGGCGCCACCACCAGCATGCCATCGACCCCCATTTTTTCCGCCGCCTCCGTGGCCGCGACCGCGGCCGCCGTGGAATTCGATCCGGTCCCTGCCAGCACCTGGCAGCGGCCCTTCGCGATCTCAACGGTCGTGCGAATCACCTCCTCTTTCTCTTCGTGCGAAAGGGTCGGCGATTCCCCGGTGGTCCCGACCGCGACAAGACCCGTTATTCCGGCGGCGATTTGCTCCTCGATTAATTTCTCGAGCGCCGGCAGATCAAGTGCGCCGTCCCGAAAGGGCGTGACCAGCGCAGTGTAAGTCCCTCGAAACATTCGTTAGGCCAGGGGTAGATCGAGCGCTCCGTCGGTGCCGTTCAAACCTCGATCGTCCCTTCGAAAACAAATTCAGCCGGCCCGGTCAGCGTGACATTGTGGAATTGATCGTCCGCTTTCTCGAAGCCCACTTTCAATTCGTTTCCGCCGCGCACGAGCACTCGAATCGGACCATCGATTTTCTCCGTCGCCGCAAAAACGAGTGCGCTTGCCACGACGCCGGTTCCGCAAGCCAGGGTTTCGTTCTCGACTCCGCGCTCATAGGTGCGGATGGAAACTTGCCGGTCGCCTCTCCGTTTCAAAAAATTCACGTTAGCGCCCTTGGGAGCGAAAAGCTCGTGATGCCGCACGGCCGATCCGATCCCGCGCACATCCACGTTTTCCAGGTCTTCCACCGGAACGACCACGTGCGGCACGCCGCTGTTCACGAAATGTCCGTCAAGCGTGCAATCGCCCAGCGGAATCTTGATTCCCAGTCGCAGGTCTTTCGGTTCGCTCATGTGCAGGCAGACCAGTTCGCCCTGGAGGTCCGCCCCGATCACACCCGCCGGCGTCTCAAACGAAAGTTTTTCGACCGGACCCGCCACATGACTCGCATAACGCGCGAAACATCTCGCGCCATTGCCGCACATCTCCGCTTCGCCGCCGTCCGCATTATAATAACGCATGCGAAAGTTCGCGCCGTTCGCCGGGCGCTCGAGCACCAGCACGCCGTCGGCGCCGATTCCGCGATGGCGATCGCAAAGCTTCGAGATTTGTTCGGCCGCCAATTGCAAATCGCCCGCCCGATTATCGATCATGACGAAATCGTTCCCCGCGCCATTCATCTTCGTGAAACGCAGCATGCGCAATTCATACCGCATTCTCCTCGCAAAGCCAAATGAACGCCGTGGGTCGCGCGTCTGTCAGACAGAGTTGCCGCAGGCCGATTCGAGTTCTATCTGTGTCGCGTATTTTGAAAAATAATCTCGCGCAAATTATCGTCGGCCTCGCGCTCTTCTTCGGCGCCCGCGAGCTCTCCTTCGCCCAGATCGCTCCCGGCAGATTTAACGATGTGATCCTTGAGCAAATCCGGCAGATGCCGCAGGGCGGGCGCTACTCGGCCTCACGCGTCGCGACCATCCGGCTGCAATCCGCCGCGCATTTCGAGTCGGGAAAATTCTTTGTCCTGCCCGACGCAGCGTCGCCGAGTTACTGCTCCGGTGCGACCTACCTCGTTTTCATGAAAACGATCGAGGCCCTCCGGGCGCGCGGTTCGCTCCAGCTCGATTACGCCACGCTCGAAAGCCTGATGATTCATGGTCAGCGAGATGGCGAAGGCATCTGGGGCCGATGGAATGCCAATGGGCCGGGCACCGCGCGGCTTTTCCACGAGATGGATCTCGGGCAAAACTTCGACGATTTCAATGCGGCGCAGCCGGGCGATTTCATGAAAATTTTCTGGTCGCCCGAAGTGGGCCGGGCCGAGCATGGCCACTCCGTGATTTACCTGGGCATGGAAAAGAAACTTGGCCTCGATTACGTCCGTTTCTGGTCGAGCAATATCCCCACGGGCTATGGGGAGAAGAGCGTGCCGCGCACGAAAATCGTGCACGCGATTTTTTCGCGACTCGATTCGCCGGGAAATTTATCGCGCGCGCAGAGCGCACCGGCCGTGGACAAGTACCTCGCGAGTTTGTTGAGCGGTCGCTCGAGCTACGAAGAAGCCAGGGCGAAATGCGGGATGTAACGGCCTGCCAAAATTCGGCAAGGCAACGCCTTGCCCTACAAATTTTTGGTGGCGGCAACGAGAGGTTCGACAAATTGACGGATCTTTTCGGCCAGATCCGGCGCGGCGCCGGCTTCGTCGATCTTTTGCACGATGGCACTTCCGACCACGATGGCGTCGGCGAATACCGCGACTTCGTGCGCTTGTTCTGCATTCGAAATTCCGAAGCCAACGGCGATCGGCAATTTCGTATGGCGGCGGATTTCCCCGACGCGGTCGCCGAGTGAGGAGGCGACGCTGGTTTGCGCGCCGGTGACGCCTTCGCGCGAGACATAATAAATGAAGCCGGCGGCGCGAGCGCAGATTTGCCTGATGCGATTCGGCGGCGTGGTGGGGGCAATCAACCGAATGTGCAAGAGTGATTCGCTTTCCACCCCAAGATCCTCCTCGGGTGGCAGATCGAGAATCAAGAGTCCATCAACCCCAGCGTCACTCGCTTCGCGGTGAAAGCGTTCGAAGCCGAATTGAAAAATCGGATTCAAATAGGTGTAGAGCGCGATCGGGATTTGCGAGTGGCGGCGGATTTGCCGGATACAATCGAGGACGCCTTGAACCGTGGCGCCCGCTGCCAGCGCTCGTTGAGCGGCGAGTTGATTCACCAGACCGTCGGCCAATGGATCGGAAAACGCGATGCCGAGCTCGAGGATGTCGCTGCCGGCTTTTTCGAGAGCGAGAGCGAGATCGACGGTCGCCGCGAGACTGGGATCGCCGGCGCAGATGTAGGCGATGAACGCCTTTTGGTTTCGGGAGCGCAGAGCTTTGAAACATTGGTCGATTCGATTTTGCATTCGCGGTAAGGTCAGTCCGGCCGGGCAAGAAACGTCCAACGTCCAACGTCCAACGTCCAACGTTCAATGAAGGAGAAAACAGAGCGCGAGAAGACGCTGACGATTAATGAGATCTATCACTCGATCCAGGGTGAGAGCACCTGGGCGGGAGAGCCGTGCGTTTTTGTGCGCCTCACTTTTTGCGATCTGCGTTGCACTTATTGCGATACGGAATACGCGTTTTACGAGGGGAAAAAACAGACGCTCGACGAGATCGTGACGGCGGTGGCGGCGTTGCAATGCCCGCTCGTCGAGATCACCGGCGGCGAACCGCTTCTGCAGAAAAATGTGCTGCCTCTCATGACGATGCTCGCGGATGCGGGCCAGACGGTTTTGCTCGAGACAAGCGGCGCGCACGATATTTCGTCAGTCGATCCGCGCGTGCATCGGATCATGGATTTGAAGACACCGGGAAGTGGTGAAAGCGCGCGCAATCTTTTCTCGAACATCGAGCATCTCACCCAGCGTGATGAAGTGAAGTTCGTCATCGGCTCGCGCGAAGATTACGAATGGTCGCGGGACCAGGTTGAGCGCCAGGCGCTGGCGCAACGTTGCCGCGCGGCGCTGTTTTCGCCGATCTTTGGAAGAATCGATCCGCGCGAGATCGTGGAGTGGATCCTGGCGGACAGGCTGCCGGTCCGCTTCCAGTTGCAGATGCACAAGTTCATCTGGACGCCAACGAAGCGGGGCGTGTAGCGGCGCGTGTCATCCGGAGCCGCGCAGACGGCGAGGGACCTCACAGTCGCTCCAGGGTTACACTGAAAAAAGTCGACAGATTCGACAGTTGCAGCTTCGTGGAACGCGAGAGCGGATCAGGGTGCTTTGGTTTGCGACTGTGAGGTCCCTCGCCGTCTGCGCGGCTCGGGATGACACGCGTGAAGAGCAATGCGAGCTTGGCCGCAATGCGCGTTCGTCTGACCAAAGACTTCACTTTCGAGGCAGCGCAAACTTTGCCGAAGGCACCCGAAGGCCACAAGTGCCGGCGGATGCACGGGCACAGTTTCAAAGTTGAGATCTCGGTGGAAGGCGAGGTCGATCCGGCGACGGGCTGGTTCTACGATCACGCTGTAATTGGCACAGCCATGAAACCGCTCGTGCAGCAACTCGATCACGCTTATCTCAACGAAATCGCCGGGCTCGAGAACCCGACGATCGAAAACATGGCCGCGTGGTTCTGGGAGAAACTGCATCCGCTTTGCCCCGGCCTTTGCGAAATCGTGGTGCACGAGACGCCGACGGCGCGTTGCGTTTACCGCGGCGAATAGCTCGCGTTGTAGCCACGGCCCTATGGACCGTCCAAGCCAAGCGTAGCGACAGCGAGAACAACGGCCCGCAGGGCCGCGGCTACAACAAACCGATGCTAATGCTTCGGGGCCCGGACGGTGCCGGTCTCCACCGCGGAGCGGCGCTGTTCCACGATCCGATCGGCGATTTCCTCGACCATTTGCTCGAGCAACATGCGCAGATGGGTGTTAGCCCGGTAATCAGCCGGCGCAATGTGCTTCACCCGATCGGCGTGCGAGGAAAGTTGATAGCATTTCTTGAAACCAATTCGAGCGGGATCGTCGGGATTGTAAACCGCGATGGCCTCACCGCCGTTTTTCTTCATCACGGTGAAACAAGGCACGTCCGTCGGACCGTCGCCCACGTAAATCATGTTCGGAAACGGCACCGGACGGATCTCGGCGTCCATGTGATCGTTCACATCCTGCGCCATATCGAGGAGGCCTTTGTTGATGCGAAAGAGATACTGCGTTTTCTGGGTGTGACTGATGACACGCTTCGGAAACGTGATGCGGTCCTGTTCATCAACGTCGAACTCGCAGCCGAAAATCGCGCGCACGTACGGCTGCAACCGGCTGCCATCGATCAAAATCTTCAGGCCGGATGAAATGATGTAATGCTCGACCGAAATCCCATGCGCGACCTGTTCTTCATTGAGCAGACCATCGCGAAAATCCTCGAACATTTCCGGGATGCCTTTGTAGAAATTAAGTTTCTGGCCTAACGACTTCAAGGCGGCATTGGTCGGCCGATCCATCCCGAGCGTGTCGAGGAGGACCTTCATGTAGGCCAGTTCGTTGTCGTAGCCGTTATCACGAACCAGTTCGGAGCATCGCCGCCAAAAACTTTCGGGATTGATTCCAAAAGCGGGGAAAACCGTCTCGTCCTGCATGTAGCTCGGACTAAGGGTCTGGTCGTAATCGTAGACGATCGCGATGGTGTTTTGAGGCGTGGACACGGCAACGAAGAACGAATCAGCGAATCAGTGATTTAGCGAATGGTTATTCGCTCCGAGCCGCGCCACGAAATCGGCAAAGAGCGGCGCGTAACTTTCACCGCGCTCAGGATGATACTGGACGGCGAGGGCGAAGGGATAATCGCGCAGCCGCATCTGCTCGATGACGTCGTCGTTCTTACACCACGCTTCCACTTCGAGACCGTCCCCCAAACGATCGACCGCCTGGTGATGCGAGCTGTTCACTTTGTCGAGACGGTGAGTCGCGGCGCGCTCGGTGCGCAAAGGCTGCACGTTGTGATCGCGCATTTCCGGCGCGTTATGTCCAGGGATGTCGAGATGCAGAGTGCCGCCGAGCGCGACGTTGAAGAGCTGCATTCCCTTGCAGATGGCAAAAATCGGCAAATGGCGCGCGAGCGCGGCCCTGGTCGCGGCAAATTCCCAGCGATCACGGTTCGCGTCGACATCCTGGTCGAGGATCGATGGATCGGGCACCGGCTGTTTCAAAAATTCCGGCGCGATATCGGGACCGCCGGTGAGGAGGAGGCCATCCATTTTTTCCAGCGGAACCTCGCCCTGCGCTGCATTCCAGAGACGCACCTCGGGATGCTTCGCAAAGGCGCGATGAAACCACTTCTCATCCTTGGGGCGAATCCAGGTAGCTACATTGAGCATGGCGGACTTTGCGACCCATCATCTCCGTTGTAAATAGCAGCCGCCATCATGGACGAACCACAGAAGAGCGAGATGCTGCGGCGCGCGTGTGATGACATCATGCGCGAGAGCAAGGCCGTGGCTTACGCGGTGGCGCTGCTCGATTACGAGACCGGGTTTCGCTTTGCTGTTAACGCGGACCGGCGCTTTCACGCCGCCAGCACGATCAAGGTGGCGATTCTGCTCGCAGTCTGCAAAGCGATGGATGAAGGAAAATTTCGCGCGGATGACACGCTCCACGTCCGAAACCGTTTCCTGAGCGCGGTCGATCAAACACCGTTCCGGCTCGAGGCGGAATCGGACGGTTATCCGCAGCTCTATCGCGCGATTGGACGAACGGCGAAAATTTCCGACCTGACGGAGTGGATGATTGTTTCCAGCAGCAACCTCGCGACGAATCTCCTGCTCGATTACGTCACGGTTGACGAGGCCCTGAAAGTTCTGCGCGATGCCGGCGTCAACGGCGTCGATCTTCGCCGTGGCGTCGACGATACGAAGGCGCACGAGCAAAACCTGAACAACGAAACGACTGCGCAGGGCCTGCTCGATCTCTTCGCCGCATTGCGCGGCGATTTCCTGTCGAAAACGAGCCGCGATCTCGCGATCAACATTCTCTTACAGCAACGCTTCAACTCGATGATCCCCGCCCCGCTTCCGGCCCACGCCAGCGTGGCGCACAAGACAGGCGAAATATCCACGGCCTGTCACGACGCCGGCATCGTTTATCTTCCGGAGCGCGAGCCCTACCTTCTCGCCGTGCTCACGGAAGTTGAATCGGATACCAATGGACGCCGCGAAGCGATCGCGAAAATTTCCGACGCGGTCTTTCGATGCCTGACGGGATTGGAGCCGAAAACATGACCACTCCGAATGATTTGCGCCCGGTCGACGGATTCAACCTCTCCGCGGAACATCGAGCGGCTTTGCGGCCGGGCGAAGCGGTCGCCGACGAGGCCGGCAACATTCATCATCTGCCGCGATTTTTCTTCGAGGTGCCGAGCTGGGAGGAAGCGCATTCGCTGCGCGTCGCCACCCATTTTAATCTTTCGGAGTTGATGACGGTCGATTCCCGCGAAGCGGCGCTGCTCCTGCGCACCTTTCCTCATTATGTGCCGTGCGCGATTCTGGCGCTCGCCCGTTATCTCGAAGATCTCCGCCGGGAAGTCGACGCGCCGGTGTTCGTCGGCGCGAATGGCGGCTATCGATCGCCCGCACATCGTTTGAACAAAGTTCCGAGTGTGCACAATTGGGGGACGGCCGCGGACGTTTATCGTATCGGCGACAGCTATCTCGATAACGAGAAATCCATCGAGCGCTTTGGCCGCATCGCTGCTTCGCTCGGCGCGGAAGTTTCCGTCCGTTCCTATCAGCCCGGGGACGACCATCTGCAGGTGGATCTTGGTTATCTCACTCTGGTTCCCCGCGAATGCAGCGAAATCTAAAAGACGAATCCAAGGCTGGATCGCAGCTCCATCTTCCGCCGCCGCGCCCGGTCATGGGTTTGGAATCGGAGTTCTCGCTTTTCATCGATGACGTGCAGCGGCGTCCGGAAGAAGTTTTCGGCACGCCGCAGAAACTCGTCCGGAAGCGAATGATCCCGCGGACGGGTCGATCCTTTCAACTTCCCGCGGGCGGCGCCATTTACTTCGATACCGGCGTGATCGAGGTCGCGACTCCGATTGTGGAACTGGAACCGGGCTGCTGCTATCGCGCGACCCGGTTGCTTTGGGAACAGATCCAATATGTGCGGAAAGAACTCGATGCGTGGAGCGCGAAGAATGGTCTTCGTGCGCGCCTGCAAGGTTTCAGCACGCATTACAATTTATCGTTCCGCAACCCGGGCGGGACGCCCGCGAGAACACTCACCAAACTCTCTCACCTGCTCGCGCACGCGCTGCCGGCGCCGTTGATTTTGCTGGCCGCGAATCGCAAGAGCACCGCGATCGGGGTTCGGCCCCGCCACGAACGGATCGAAGTGACGGCGGACTTCACGCCGGACGCAACGCTGATGCTGGCGAGCTGCGCGTTCATTGCCGGCGCGGTCGAGACGATGCGGACATGGCCGAGCTACGAACTGACGCAGCTGGAGGCTCATCGCATTCCGCGTCCGCGAACCTTCCAATTGAAAAAACATTCTTCCCGGCGTGGCTGGCGCGTCCTGGCCTCGTCCCTCGCTCGCAATCCATTTACCTGCGACGTGAACGAACCTTCCTGGACACTGCGCGACGGCCGCAGGCTGAGTTGGCGGGCGATTGCGGCGGAAACACTCGCGCCCTTCCAAAAAAATATCCGGCACTTGAGTGACGCGGAGACGTTTCAACACATCGAGGCAGTGCTCGATGGTGATGCCCGTTCTCTCCTCGATTTTCCCGACAGGCCGAAGTCGTATGAGGATGCCGGACGCGACCTGGACTGGAACCGGCGTCGGTTGCGGCGCTGGCCGCAGTCAGCCTACGAGAAGGTGATTCATCGCGTGATCGCGCATGAGTCGATCCTGATTAATGCAAAGCGCTATCGGCCGGAGCGGATGCGGGGTTGGTATGAAATCGTGTTTCGGGAAACGAAAACCGGCGCACGCCACATCTTCAACCTGGATTACCTGGCGAAAATTTTCGCTGTGAAAAAACGATAGAAGCTTCGGAGTAACGCGAGCAACTCCAATCGCGCCTGGTTATTTATCCCTGAACCAGGTGACGTCCGAGGCGACGTTTTCGTCATGCATCAGATCGGCGCCGGACGCGTAGGAAACGATGCGCATTTTTTCTCCGGCGCACGAGACCTGAAGGAATTTTCCCATGCCGTTCACCTGGCCCGCGGCGGTAATTTGCAGCTGAAAGGGCTGGCCGTCAGTGGCCCGGGTAATATCGCGATAAGGCAATGGCTTGTCCTCGCCGAATTGCAGGATCTTCGCGGTTATTACGAGTGCCTCGCCGCGGCCATTGGACCATTCCCCGAGGTAAGGAAGCGCGGACGCCTGCGCCGATGGAACAAGCAGGGAGACGGCGCCAATCAACGCGAGGAAGGTCAGGATGCGAATCGATGATTTCATGAGGGCGCTGGTTGAATGTTCAGCCGGCCGCAAATAACTGCAACGAAGCCCACCCCTACAAGCCCATCAGTTCACGCACGTATTTTACCGGCGGGCTGCCAAAGGAAATGACCGTGTCGTTATACTTCTTGAGATCGAACCTGGCGCCATCGCGCGCCTTGGCCTGCTCGCGCAACGCCAGATGCTCGGTCACGCCGACAAAATAAGTGGAGAGCTGGGAGGAGCTCAGACGCGCGCGTTTCCACTTCGCGACCGCTTCGCCTTCCTGCTGAAATCCCTCTTTCATCATCACATCGAGCGCTTCCTGCTCGCTCATGTTCCCAGCGTGGATCGATTGATCGATGATGGCGTTGCAGATCACCCGCAGCCGCATCTTGAGCTGCTCCATTTTCACTTCCGGCCCGCCATAACCCGCTTCGGCCATGACCTGCTCGCCGTAAACCGCCCAGCCTTCGATAAAGGTGCCGCTCTGGAAAATCGCGCGCACCAAAGTCGGCGCGCGGAATTCATTCGAATGCGCAAGCTGCAAATAATGCCCCGGCATCGCCTCGTGGACGGTGAGGTCTCGCACCATATAGTTGTTATATTCCCGGAAGAACGAATCTTTGCGCTGCTGGTTCCAGTCGTTAGGCGTGGGTGCAACCGCAAAGAAAGTCTTGCCGTTCTTCTCCAGCGGTCCCGGTGAATCGCAGTAGGCGATCGCCTGCCCGCGCTTGAACTCCGGCATGACAATGACATCGAGCGGGGTCGCCGGGACCGACACCAGATTTTTTGCCCTGACGAAATCGGTCGCTTCCTTCACCACTTTTTGGGTGTCCCCTACGATCGTCTGGTCGCTGGGATGCTGCTCGGCCAGTTTGTCGAGCACCGCAGTCGTGACCTTCTTCCGATCGTCCAGCGTGGCCTGGTCCGCATTCGGAAAATATTTTTGGTAAAGAGGAAGCGCCGTTTCGTAGATCGCTTTCTGGGTCTGCTCGAGATCGGCCCGCGCCGCCTTCATCAAATCTTCCATCGACATGTCGGAAGCGAGGGCGAAGCGGAGTTTTTTCCGGAACTTGTCCGCGCCGATCCGGAAATCGCCGGTCGAGCGCGGAAGCAGATCGTTTTGGAGCCACGTCTTGTAATCGTTCAAGGCAGCCATTGCCTTCTCCTGCGCGGGCCCCAGCTGGGCCTTTGCTTTCGGCGCTTTATCGAGCGTCTCGTTGAGGCCTTCCTTGATGAGCGAAATCGCGCCCTGCGTTTGCTCGATCGCGGTCTCGGTGTAAACCCGCGGCGGATTTTTCAGGTTTGCTTTTGCCTGCGCGATCACGCCTGGAATTTTCTCCAGGCGCGCCCGCAGACCAGCCGCGCGCTGCTCGGCGGGAGCGAAATCGCGCGCCACCAGAAGATAGAGACTGTTCGCGAGGCTCTGATTATAAAGGAGCGGATTCCATTCACGCTCCTTCAATTCCTCGAGGTCGAAAATTTCGTTGTCGATGCTGTCCTTGAGAAGACGCACGTCGACTCGGTTCGGGCCGGTTAGCCTGGTCAGGTCGCTAAATTGTTCCAGTTGTTTCCGCGCCTCCTTCGCGCGGGCGAGTTCCCTGGCGACAGTGTCGTCGGAATAATCCGTAAGCCGGTCATCGAACCGGTGGTCGCCCAGCTCCGTGGCGTATTCCGGATGGGATTGGAGCATCCCTTCGATGTAATCCTTCGCCAGCTTCTGAAACCGGTCGTCCTCCGGGGTGGCGAGCGCCGGAGCGAGGGAAAGGAACAACAACCCGGCAAAGGCGGCAGAAGATACTTTCATGACAAATTTACGGCATGCCGACTTCCGTCGCCGCCTCCGGAGCCAGTTCTTCGAGTGGCACATCCTGCGACTGCAGGTAGGTTCTGCCCCGGTAGAAGCTCGCCACGAAAACGAAAATGACCGCAGCCACCAGCATCAGCCCGGCAAAGAAGAGAAAGTATTGCTGGTCGTTCATCTTCACTGTTCCGTCCGCGTTACGAATGAAATAATTGACGCCGGCAGTGAAGAGGTTGCCCATCGAAACGGTAAAGAGCCAAAGGGCCATGACCGCGCTTTTCATTTTGTTCGGCGCCTGGGTGTAGGAAAATTCGAGCCCGGTGATTGAGACCATGGCTTCGCCCAGGGTGAGAATCACATAGGCGAGGAACTGCCAGTTCACGCTCGGTTTTCCACCGGCATCGATCAGGCGCTGGATGTGCCAGATGACGACATAGCTCGCGGCCGTGAGAAAGAGGCCGATGCCGATCTTACGCAAGGGAGTGAGCGGGAAAAACCGGCTGATCAACGGGTAGAGCCCGTAGTTCACGATGGGAATGAAGATCAGGATCAGGATCGGATTGGCGGTCTGAACCTGCGAGGCGATCAGGTTCATCCCGAACCAATGCAGGTCCATCTTCTGCGCCTGCAGCGTCCAGGAGCCACCGCTGCTTTGGTCCCAGAGCGACCAGAAGACCGCAACGAAAACATAGACCACCGCGAGCCGCAGAAGAGCGCCCATCCCTTCCCGGCTGAACATCTGTTTGAGAAAACCGAGGCCAGCGGGCGGAATATGAACAAATTTTTTGCGGCCGGCCCAAAAGAAAATCGTTGCGATCACCATGGCCACGCCGGGGATGCCGAAGGCCCAGCGAGGCCCGAAGCGCGGATCGGCCAGGAGAAACGGACACGCAATGGTGGAAATGAACGAGCCGGCGTTGATCGAGAAATAAAACCAGCCAAAAGTTTTCGAAAGGAGGTGCTTGTTCGACTCGCCGAATTGATCGCCGACGTTGGCGGAAACGCAGGGTTTGATGCCGCCGGAACCGAAGGAGATGAGGCCAAGGCCGAGGAGCAAGCCCATCCGGGTGTCGTTGAGCGCAAGGGCGAAATGCCCGAAGCAGTAAACGATCGAGAGCCAGAAAATCGTCTGATATTTTCCGATGAAACCCTCGGCGAGAATTGCTCCGAAAATCGGGAGAAAATAAACGGCCGAAACGAAAAGGGCGAAGTTTTGCCGCGCTTCGGCCGGCCCCATGTGGTCGCTTGCTCCAGAACTCGTGACCAAATATTGGGTCATGAAAACGATCAGGATCGATCGCATTCCATAGAACGAGAAGCGTTCGGCCGCTTCGTTCCCGATAATGAACGGGACGCCCGGCGGCATCGTGGAGATGTTCGGAGGCTTGGTCGCGTATTGGTAGGCCATGCGTCGGTCCTGTCTGCTTACGGTTTCGGTTTATCCGGGAAAAAATTCGCGGGCGTCGCCCGAACGACGGGCGATGGAGAAACATGAGACGTGACGGCGTGGGTCTCAGCGCCGGGTTCCGATTTTTGGTCCTGCGGCAGTTCACCCACTTTATGTTGCTCGCAGGAACAGCAGAAGATCAGCAACCCGGCAGCAAGCGCGAGACCGGCCCGGCGAAGAAAAAATCGCATAACGCGCCGGCAAGGTAAGCGCCTTGTCTTGGAAGGCGCAAGGAGGAAAGAAGTTGAATCGATCCGTCTCAGCCGCATTGCGAATTGAAAGACCCTCCCGTCGCATTACTGTGAGCGCGAGTGGCTCGCCCTATTAAAAACAACGCCTGGAACGAGGTCTTCGCTCTTGTTCTGCTCGGCGCCGGGACATTGCTTTTCCTCGCGCTGATTTCTTACGCACCGAAGGATTTGCCCTCTTGGGTTCCGTTCAGCCACGTCTCGCCGCCGAATCGGCCGGCCCAAAATTTCATAGGCCCTTTTGGCGCCATCATCGCGGGCTTTTCCTATCTCATGATCGGCGCGGCCTCCTATTTGCTGGCGGTCGTCCTGCTCGGATTTGGCGGCGCCAAGTTGTTTCACTCCAGACTGCGCGTGACGCCGCGCCTCGGTTGGATCCTGCTTTTTATCGTCTCGGGCGCCTGCCTGCTCCAATTGCAGACGCAACATTTGCAGGGCTGGCGCGCCGCCTTCTACATTCAGGGGCCGGGCGGATTAGCCGGCTATTTCATCGGGAAAAAAATGCTGCTCACCTGGATGGGCAGTGTCGGCTCCATCATTCTGCTTACCGGCATTTACGTCAGCAGTCTCATTTTGATGACGGGCCTACGTCCGATCCACCTCGTCCGGCAAACGGTCGCGGGGGTTCGCTGTGGCATGATCGCGCTGCGCGAATGGGAATTGAAAAGGCGTCTGCGGAAATCGGACCTGAAGGGGCGGCTCGAGATCAGCCAGCAGGAGCTCGCGAAACAGCAACGCGTGATCGAAAAGCAGCTGAAGAAAAAGGGCGCGCCCGTGCCGGAACCCGCAGGCGTATTTGTTTCGCCGGAAGAACTGGTGAATCGGCCGAAGCCGAAAGTCGTCGACACCACGGCGCTGCCGAACGAGCCGGCGCGGAAGAAGCCGTCGCTGGCGGAATTGCGCGGCGCGGAAAAGAAAGGAAAAGCACTCACCGGCCTAACGAGTCAGACATGGGACGCGGAAAATTACACGCTGCCTGGTTTCGATTTGCTCGATGCCCATGATACAGAAGGGCGCACCGCGGCCGATCCGGCGGAGCTGGAGCAGATCCAGCAAATCCTGATCGAAACGCTGGCGCAATTCGGCATCGCGGTCGCCGCCGGCGACATCACCAAAGGGCCGACGATTACCCGCTACGAAGTTTACCCGGCGAAAGGCGTGCGCGTGGACAAAATCGTGGCGCTCGAACGCGACCTGGCGCGCGCGACGAGCGCGGAGCGGATCAACATCCTCGCGCCGATCCCGGGCAAGGACACGGTCGGCATCGAGCTGGCGAACACGCGAAAAGTAAAGGTCACGCTGCGCGAATTGCTTCAATCACAGGATTGGGAAGAGGCGAAAACAAAATCCAAGCTTCCGCTCGCGCTGGGCAAGGATGTCTACGGAAAAACGATCATCGCCGATCTCGCGCAGATGCCGCATTTGCTCGTGGCCGGAACGACGGGCAGCGGCAAGAGCGTCTGTATCAATGCGCTGGTCGCGAGCATGATCTTCCGGTTTACGCCGGAGGAACTGCGCTTCATCATGATCGATCCGAAAGTGGTCGAGATGCAGGTTTACAATTCGTTGCCGCATCTGGTCATCCCGGTGGTGACCGATCCGAAGAAGGTGCTTCTGGCCTTGCGCTGGGTGATCGATGAGATGGAAAAGCGCTACAAAATTTTCGCGCAGGCGGGTGTGCGCAACATCACCAGCTTCAACGGGCGTCCCCCGAAAAAGACGCAGAAGGAGTTGGACGAGGCCGCGCTGGAGGCGGGTGTGTCGCCCGCCAGGCGAAGAGCAGCCGAGACGGCTGCCGCGACCGAGGCAGAGATCAAAGTCCCGCGCGAGGACGAGCTCATTATCCCTGATCGAATGCCCTACATCGTCATCATCATCGACGAGCTTGCGGACTTGATGCAGACCGCGCCGGCCGATGTCGAGAGCGCGATCGCCCGCATCACGCAGATGGCGCGGGCGGCTGGCATTCATCTCATCGTCGCAACGCAGACGCCCCGCGCCGACGTGATCACCGGTGTAATCAAGGCAAACATCCCGAGCCGAATCGCATTTCAGGTCGCATCGAAAATCGACAGCCGCGTTATCCTCGATGAAAACGGCGCCGACCGTTTGTTAGGCCAGGGAGACATGCTTTATCTTCCACCGAGCACGTCGCGCCTGATTCGCGCGCAAGGCGTTCTCGTGACCGACGAAGAAATCCATCGCCTGGTTGAAT
>JBEEHO010000088.1:0-12426 GCA_041167425.1 Verrucomicrobiota bacterium
ATCCTTGAAGCGCCGCGAAGAATTCAGAGTCCCAAGGTGGCCGTCAGGTAAGACATAGACGGGCGCACCTCCTACGACATTCACCCCGGTGATTCCTGCGACAAAGGTGGCACTGTGGGTCCCAGTCGTCCCGATGCGAATCGTGTTACTATCGCTTGAGGCGCCGACATTGCCGATGGCGATGTTGCTATTCCCACTCTGATAATATCCGGCTTGAAATCCTACCGCGATGTTGTTGCTGCCGGTTGTGTTGAAATAGAGCGATTGAGAACCGGTCGCCGTATTGTTGCCGCCGGTTCCGTTCCACTCGAGGGCTTGATAACCGGCCGCCGTATTGTAGTTGCCGTTGTTGTGCTCGAGTGCGTCGTCCCCCATAGCCGTGTTCAATGATCCGCTTGTGTTCGCAAGGAGCGCTGCCACCCCATTGGCGGTGTTGCCTGTGCCGCTCAGGTTCCTATTGAGTGCTCGAAAACCAGTAGCCGTGTTTTCGTCGGCGTTATTACTTAAGAGCGCTTCATCACCATCAGCGGTGTTGAAGGATCCGCCTGTATTGTCTCGGAGCGCCTCGTTACCGGTGCCGGTATTGTGGTTGCCATTTATGTTACTGAAGAGCGCTCGATAACCATTGGCCGTGTTGATGGCGCCGATAGTGTTGAAAAGGAGCGTCTCAACGCCAGTGGCCGTGTTCTTGAAGCCGCTGGTATCACTTAACAGCGCCCGGAAACCATTCCCCGTATTGTTCGCGCCGGTAGTGTTGTTCGTGAGCGCCTGAAATCCAGTGGCCGTATTGTTGATTCCGGTTGTGGTAAGGTTGAGGGCTTGCACACCTTCCGCAGCGCTGTTGCCGTTCCCCAGGTTTTCGTCTCCGCCTGCTCCTGCGGGACCTTGCGGCCCAGCCGGACCTTGCACGCCTTGAGGACCAGCACCGCCATTGGTGCCGTTAGTTCCGGCAGGACCAGCAGGACCAGCAGGTCCGGCGGCACCCGGCGCGCCTGGGTTTCCCTGGCCTCCCTGAGGGCCAGCGGGGCCTGCCGGACCTTGCAAGCTAGCCACGGTCGCAGTGCCCAGTTGCCCATTGGCGTCTATAACGACTGGCAGGCTGTTCGGAACGCTGACCCCATTGATGCCGGCGACAAAGGTGGATGCGTGCGTCCCAGTCGTTCCGATGCGGATTGTATTGCCTTCTCCGGCAACACCGGTGTTCCCGATTGTGATATTGTAATCTCCAGTGGTCAGGTTGTTACCTGCCTGATAGCCCAGAGCGATATTAAAGCTGCCGCTCGTGTTGTTAAAGAGCGCTTCCCGACCACCAACGGTATTTTGGCCGCCATGCAGGTTGTTAGCGAGCGCATTATAACCGCTGACCGTGTTATTGCTGCCGTCGATATTGGCATGAAGTGCGTTCTCTCCTATGGCAGTATTGGAGTCACCGCCGTCGTTACTAAAGAGGGTTTCGTAACCAAATGCTGTGTTGCCGCTGTTATATTTATTGCTGTACAACGCTCCAGTCCCATTAGCCGTGTTCTGGCTGCCGTAGATGTTGTTATAAAGCGTCAGGGAACCAGTGGCTGTGTTCCCGCCGCCGGTGGTGTTGGCAAACAGCGCGTTGAAACCAATACCCGTATTGTAGCCACCGCCGTTTAGACTGAAGAGCGCTTGAGCACCTTCGGAGGTGTTGGCATTGCCTCGATCTCCTTCATTAGGATCAGGCGGCGCGGCCGGGCCGGCCGGGCCAACCGGGCCGGCGGGGCCGGCAACGCCGGGCGCTCCATTTTGACCGGCAGGACCGACTGCTCCATTCGTTCCGTTGGCTCCGGGAGCGCCTGCCGGACCAGCCGGGCCGCCGGGACCCGCCGGTCCTACCGGGCCCGCAGGACCCTGCAAGCTAGCCAGAGTAGTAGTGCCGAGCTGCCCATTTGCGTCGATTACAACCGGGAGGCTGCTCGGAACGCTTACGCCGTTGATGCCGGCGATGAAGGTAGCGACTTGCACCGCCGGGTGACCGATCCGGATTGTGTTGGCTTCCCCCGCGACATCGGTGGAATTGCCCGTCCCGGCGTTGTAGTTGCCGATCTCGATGTTGTTATCGCCGGTCGTAAGCTGCAAGCCCGCATTCGGACCCACAGCGATGTTGAAGCTGCCGCTCGTGTTGTTGGGGAGCGCTAGGAGACCCATAGCCGTGTTGCGATTGCCGGTGACGTTCCTAAAGAGCGCACGGCTGCCGTTGGCGGCGTTGGAGACACCGGTTGTGTTGTCCCTGAGCGCTTGCCAACCCGTTGCCGTGTTGCTGAGGCCGGTAGTATCATTGTTGAGCGACTCGAATCCGACCGCCGTGTTAGCGACGCCAGACGTAAGGCTCGCGAGAGCGCCGTTACCCTCAGCCACGTTTTGGTTGCCCAGATCTCCGTCCACAATGGGAGCCGCGGGTCCTTGCGGACCGACTGGACCAGCGGGACCGATTGGGCCCGCTGGACCCGTCGCTCCGTTCGTTCCATTCGTTCCGGGAGCGCCTTTGGGACCCACCGGGCCGATGGGGCCGGGCGCTCCATTGGTTCCGTTAGTGCCTGGAACGCCTTGGGGACCTTGCGGGCCAGTCGCGCCGGTATTGCCGATTGTGACATCAAGATCAACGCTGATGGCGTTCGCAGTGACAATGAGGTGATAGGACGCTGGCGTAATGCCGGCGGGCAAGGCGGCCACGATCGACGTGGCGGTCCAGGAGTTAACGGTAAGATTGACCGTGTTGAGAGTGACCGTGGGCGATGCGAAGCTGGTGCCCGTAATTGTGATCGTGTTGGCGGCGAGATTCGCGGCCGCTTTTTCGACCGTGGGTGGAACCACTACCTTAGCCAAGCTTAAAGAGGAAAACGACGATAGCGCAGCGATAAGCAGAATGGCTTTGAGATGGAGTATTTTCATATTCATGACCTTGGACTTCTTGAAATTCAGTGCCTTCCAGTTCGGTGCGGAAACCGGGAACCACCCGCACAAGGCGCATCAGGAGTGCGTCTCATTTCGGCTGACTCGGGGCTCCAGTTAGATCTGGAGATCGCGTTAAGCGGTGTCCCAGCGAAGGTCCAGCCCCACGGACTTTTCAGCCCGGCTGAAGATGGGTCGAAACGTCGGGTGACGTAATCGGAGGCGTTGACAGGCGGAACAAAGAAGAATGTCGAGATTTTCCCGCCGTTTTCTTTCGCTCTCATCAGATCAAGATTCATCGCCTTCCCCATCTACTAGCGGAACGGGAAGGCGAAGTTCCGGACTATTTTCTCTGTTCGAAGATTCGCAGCCTACAGAACCGGGCCGCGCTCCGAGTAAGCATTGCTGTTGGCCTCGAACCTAATGAACACGCCACGGGCGTGGGTCCGAGCTCACTTCTTTGTCACGAGAATCAATCCGAGCGTCAGTAGCAGGATAAGGACGGGCGCGAGTCACGATCTCTTGCGCACGCGCAAAAAGCGCCAGAATTCCCTAGCGGAGAGAAAAACGATCCGGACAATCCCAGCGTGAGCGATCGTCCGTTCCGTTGGCTAATGGCGCGGGCAGGAGGGCGAGAGCAGGTCGAATACTCAAATGAAATGCTCCGGCATTGGTGAGACCTGCGGTTGCGGGGATGAAATCAAACCTCCGGCAGAATGAACGCTGCCGGGTCTTCACGAAGCCGGTTCTTCGTTGAGTTTCCGGAAGAGTCGGGTCCGGATGATGCATCACGCCTTCCAGTTCCAGCCATCACAAACCGCTCCCATCAAAACAAGCTGTAGATGAAAGGCGCCAGGGCAGAACCTTCGGTTACGATGAGAATCAGGCCCAAGGTTAATAGCAGGATGACGATGGGCGCGAGCCACCACTTCTTGCAAAGGACTGATCCTTCTCTTCCCTCTACGAGCACACGGGCATCTACATCGAAAGCCAGCAGCAGGGCGGCATCCCGTTCCGCTATCTTGCCGCCGGCCCGGCTCTCCCTACAACGACACGCGCCCGATGAAAACGCCCGGTTAGCCGAGTGGCGCGATTACGGCGCCTGCTGGTGGGATAACGACACCGCCTTCATGGCCTTCGGCCCTGTCCTGCGCGCGTGCTGGTCAGCAGATAGTTAATGGGGAGGTATGCGCCGCTCGTTTCGCGCGGGCGGAGCAGCGTCCATCGGGCAAGAGGGATACGGGGCCTATCGGGTGACCGGACAAAGGGTCTACAATCCCAGACTGGACTCTTATTCTTCTACTGCTTCCCCTGGGAACTCATAATGAAGGGTCCGGCGAGGCGAACGGCCGCGAGTAAGCCATGTTCTTTGCGTAGCTTCACGAGCCAGTCGCGCTGCGTATCGGCGAGCGCTTGCGGCGCATTGCTGCTTTTAAATGCCCGGTCATAAAAATCGAGCATGATCTGCACGGTTGTTTCATCACTTATTGGCCAGAGTGTCATCAACAGGTTCTGCGTGCCCGCTTGAACGAAGCCGCGCCGCAGACCCATGACGCCTTCACCGGCTTTCGCTTCGCCGCCGCCAGTGTCGCAGGCAGAAAGGACAACCAGCCATGTTTTGCTCAACTTTAGCCCGCCTACTTCTTCGGCGGTGACAATCCCGTCATTCTCAGTCGGTGGCACTTCGCCGCGCCCCCAGGCTTGCAAGGTTGTTTGCGCTCCGGCTAAGGCAAGCCCACTTCGGTGCATAGGGTTCACGAGCTTGCCTTTGGGAATTTCCTTTTCGCGCTGTGACGAATCGTTGGACTTACCAGGATCAATTTCCGGGAGGAAAAATCCATGCGTCGCGAGATGGAGAACGCGCGGTGAATTAACTTGCCGCAATTCCGTTTCCGTAGCCTTTGAGCCAACGTAGACTCGCGACTGCCAGCCTGATTTGTTGGCTCGTGTTTCTAATGTGGCGGATTCTTTTTCGGTGCCGGGCAATTGCGGAAGCGAGATGGAACTAAGATCGTGCATTTCAATTGATCGAAGAGCCACTGCGTTCTTTTGATCGACCTGTTGCAGTTCGGCAGTTTTTCCGAAATCAGGATTCGCGAACAATGATATCGTTGTCTGGACGTCCGCGGTTGATTTCATTTCTCGCAACAGATCCCGGCCGCTCGCCACGTAACGGATGGAATATTTTTCGCCGACGAATTTGTCATCGGATGAAAGGAGCGTGGCAAATGAGATGAAATTCAATTCACCATCTGGACTGATGATGACCGTGCTCGTTCCCGTCGGAAGCATTTTTTCAATTGGCGCCCAAACTTGATCGTGCAACGCGTGCAGTGCGGCGCTGAGCGTCCTTTCATCGGTTTTTCCGCGCACCGATCTTTGGTAGAGCTTAATTTTATCGTCGATCCTGTCCGCCCTGCCGAGCGGGACCCATTTCGGTTCACCTTGTGAGCCGATTACAATCGCACCATAGCGCGGCTCCGATCTGTTTTTGCCGAGGTAATGCTTGTAGCGAAGCAGTTCGATCAACTCGTTGTCTTTGCCAAGCGCCGTTTGCACTTGCACAACCGTTACGCCCAAGGCGCGCCGCGCCTTACCCAAACCTTCGAAATGACGGGCGAGCTCAGCCTCAAGTTCTTCAACTCGCTTTGAAAGCACCTGCTTCTCGGCCTCTCCTCGTATGAGTGCTTCCTTGGAAATGTCCGGCGGCACCTCCATTAGTGCCTGCATAAGCTGCTGCTTGCTCTTTCGAGTTTCCGCGATCAGTTCCCGCTCTTTTGGGTCTTGACTGGCTTCAGCAGCGATCCGGTCTTCCAGCAATGAATCGAGCACGATACCTTTGCAGCGGAGAACGACTTCCGCGAGATCAGGGGCCCGGCCCAGGGTTGCAAAGAGCCTGTAGGGGTCATTGATTTTTTCGAATGCCAACCGCTGCTGCTCGGAGGTAAAAGAAAGGATGTTCGCGAGTTCGTTCTGTTGCGCTCTGGCTGCGCGCTGTGCGAACTCGGTCGCTTCGGTGAGCTTTCCCTCGTCGATACATAACGAAGCCAGGTTCTCCAGCCTATTTTCCGTCCCGGGGTGATAGGGACCGAGAGTCTTTTCGCAGATCTTTAGGGCACGCTGTAAGAGCGGTTCCGCCTTGGCATAGTCGCCCATCCCGACATAGTTTTTCGCGAGGTTGTTAAGACCCGCGGCAGTGCGGGGGCTCTCTGGCCCGAAAATCTTTTCATGAATTCGCTGGGCCCGCTCCAAAAGCGGTTCCGCCTTCGCATAGTCGCCCAGATAGCTGTAATTGTTCGCCAAATTGTTAAGTTTAACCGCTGTATCCGCGTGATCAGGGCCAAGGACTTTCTCATTGATCTCCAAGGCGCGCTTGAAGAGGGGTTCCGCCTTCGCGAAGTCACCCATATCCTGGTAAAGCAGTGCTAGATTGTTGAGCAGAATCGCGGTCGTGGGATGTTCCGGACCAAGAACTTTTTCATCCGTTTTCAACGCCCGCTGATAGAGCGGTTCGGCCTTGGCATAGTCGCCGATCTCCCAATAGAGAAGACCTAGATTGTTGACGGCGAGGACGGTGTCCGGGTGATCGGGGCCAGGATTTTTTTCATATATTTTCAAAGTGCGCTCGTAGAAGGACTCGGCCTTCGAATAGTCGCCGAGGGCGTCATAAAGTGCCGCTAAATTGCCAAGGCTCTCTGCGGTCTTGGGGTGTTGCGGGCCGAGTATCTTTTCACGGATTTGGAGCGCACGCTGATTAAGAGGTTCGGATCTTATCTGGTCGTGGATCATGTAATAGAGGAGCGCGAGATTGCTAAGGCTCTGTGCCGTGTCCGGGTGTTCCGGGCCGAGCGCTTTCTCTCTGATTTTGAGGGTGCGCTGAAAGAGCGATTCGGCCTTGGTGTAATCACCCATGTCCGCGTAAATCCCAGCCAGGGTGGCAAGGCATAAGGCAGTGCCTGGATGATCAGGGCCGAGCGCGTCCTCATCGATTTTCAGCGCGCGTTCCGACAGAGGTTTCGCCTTTGTGAAGTCGCCAGTGTTGTCATACAGCAACCCCAAATTATTGAGGCACTCGGCGGTGTCGGGATGGATCGGACCCAGAGTTTTCTCATCGATTTTCAACGCGCGCTCAAAGAGCGGTTGAGCCTTCGCGAAGTCGCCGGAGCTAACATAGAGTAACCCAAGGTCATTAAGACTTTTGGCCGTATCGGGATGTTCAGGCCCCAGTGCTTCTTCCCGAATTTTCAATCCACGCTCGAGAACCGTCCTGGCTTTCGCATAGTCGCCGTTCGCGCAATAAAGATTGCCCAGTTTGTGACAGCTAGCGGCCAGTTCCAAGCCGTTCGAGCCGGCTGTAGCCTCGACTAACTTTAGACGCTCCTCCGCGAGCGGAATGGCTTCGCGGTATTTGCCAGCACGGTCGAGTTCATCGATTTTCTGTTGGAGCGAGGAAAGTTTCGCCGGGTCTGCCGCCCTGGGATTGGCGGCACCAGTTGCTTGGCAGAAGCAGAGAAGAACTACGATGGAAAGACTCGCGCAACAGCGCAGCCGAGCGGAAGGACGGCGGATGCTCGTTTTCAAGTAGCTTTTTCGCATTAAGGCGCTTTAAAACAGACTGTAGATGAAAGGCGCCAGGGCAGAACCTTCGGTTACGACGAGGATCAGGCCCAAGGTTAATAGCAGGATGACGATGGGCGCGAGCCACCACTTTTTGCGGACGCGCAAAAAGCTCCAGAACTCGCGCAGGATCGAAAGCTTTCCACTCACGGACGCAGTATCTCGGCTAAAGCGTGAGTGATCAAGGTGGATCGAGCGCTCCGCGCTCGATGGCTGGAGAGACTTCGCGCGACGGAGAGCGCGATCTATCTAAAATTGTTTTTCGTAATCGGCCGACTCGGGGAGGCCGGTTCGCCGTTGCCAATAACTGGTCGCATCGGTCTTGAAAGCAGCTTCGATCGCGCGTTTTCCGAAGGCGCGCTGGGCCAAACCGATTGGAGTTACGATCAGGAAGAAGACGATCGCGAGGAGAACTCGGGTAACAGCCCAGCCCACGGCGAGCGAAAGGATCATCCACGGTCCGTGAACATATTTGAGGGTCGCCGGCGCCAGCGCGGCGGCCACGACCAACAGCGATCCGATGGAGGTCAATGGCCAGCCGGAGCCCTGATGATGACGCCACAACAGCAGAATACCTAACGAGAGCATGACGCCGCCTACGCTGAATCCAAATCGGCGCAGCGCGGGCCGCGACTGGTCGAGCTTCTGATATTCGTCGCTAATCCAGGACATCGATTGCCTCGCCCTTCACCACGTTCGCGGGATTTTGTTTTGTTTTATCGAGCAGGGAATTTCCTAGCACGAGATAATCCATCTCCGTGCGCATAAAGCAGCGGAAGGCATCCTCGGGTGTGCAGACCGGAGGTTCGCCCCGCACGTTGAAAGAAGTATTCACCAGCACCGGACAGCCGGTATTTTTTTCGAACGCGCTGAGCAACCGGTGAAAGCGCGGATTATTCTCAGCGGCGACGGTCTGGACGCGGGCCGAATAGTCTACGTGCGTGATGGCGGGAAGAGTCGAGCGCGGGGTTTTAAGTCGCATCATGAAATCTGGCGATTCTTCGTCGGGCGTTGCGATGACGCGGGCCACAGGACCGCGACTACAGGTCCGCAGCTCTTCCTTCACCGAAGCAACCAGGAGCATGTAGGGACTGTCCTGGTTCAGCTCGAAGCAATCACCAACGCGTTCGCGCAAAACCGAAGGAGCGAACGGACGGAAGCTTTCCCGGAATTTTATCTTCAGGTTCAGCCTTGCTTGCATCTCCGGCGAGCGCGGGTCTCCGAGGATCGAGCGATTTCCCAATGCGCGCGGACCGAATTCCATCCGGCCCTGGAACCAGCCGATCACTTTTCCTTCTTCGAGTAACTTCGCGACGCGCGCGGTCAATTCGCCCTCATCCATTTCTTCGTGCTGAACCGCAGCTCGCTTCAAAAATTCAGATTCCTCGTAGGCTGGGCCGAGAAACGAACCGCGTTGCGCATCGCGGGCGCCGGAAACTTGTCTCGGTTTCTGGTGATAATGATGCCAGCCCAGCAGCGCCGCGCCGAGGGCGCCTCCTGCATCACCTGCGGCCGGTTGAATCCATATTTTTTCGAAAGGGCCCTCGCGCAGAATCCGGCCGTTCCCGACGCAGTTGAGCGCGACACCGCCCGCGAGGCAGAGGTTCCGCGAGCCGGTGAGCCCGTGCGCGTAACGGGCCAGACGCAACATCACTTCCTCCGTCACCGCCTGAATCGAACGCGCAATGTTCATGTGTCGCTGAGTCAGTTCCGCTTCCGGCTTCCTCGGCGGCCCGCCGAAGAGCTGATGGAATTCCGCATTCGTCATGGTGAGGCCGGCCATGAAATCGAAGAAGCGCAGATTGAGCCGAAAGGAGCCGTCCTCCTTGAGATCGATTAGCCGCGACAGAATCAGGTCGCGGAACACCGGCTCGCCGTACGGCGCGAGACCCATCAATTTGTATTCGCCCGAGTTGACCCGGAAACCGAGATAGTAAGTGAAAGCGGAATAGAGCAGTCCAAGCGAATGCGGAAATCGCAGGTCGGCCAGCAGCTCGACTCGATTCCCCTCCCCGCGACCGACGCTCGTGGTCGTCCATTCGCCCACTCCATCGATCGTCAGCACCGCCGCGTTTTCGAAGGGCGAAGGGAAAAACGCGGACGCGGCGTGAGATTCGTGGTGCTCCGGGAAGATGATGGGCCCTTCGAATCCAAGCTCTTCGCGAAGGGTTGCCTTGAGCCAGATTTTTTCCTTCATCCAGACCGGCATCGATTTCAGGAACGAACGCAGCCCGAAAGGCGCGCAGGCCAGATAAGTGGAAAGAAGGCGGTCGAATTTCAGAAACGGCTTTTCATAAAACGCGACGAGATCGAATTGCGCGGCGCTCGCGAGACCCGCCTCCCGCACGCAGTAGTCGACGGCGTGGCGGGGAAAGCGCGCGTCGTGTTTTTTGCGCGAGAAGCGCTCTTCCTGCGCGGCCGCGATGATGATTCCGTCGCGCACGAGGCACGCGGCGCTGTCGTGATAGAAGGCAGAGAGGCCGAGGATATTCACGGCTGGAGCGCGAGGAATTTCGCCAGCTCCCGCGCCGCGACGTCGTGACCGGCGGCATTCCAATGGGCGTCGTCGGGAAAATAGACGGCGCGACCATCCGCCGCGTTTTGTTCCAGCGCGGGCGTCAGATCGAGGAACGGAATTCTGGCTTCGTTGCAGAAATCGCGGAGAAGATCGTTTTGGGCGAGACGATTGGCGTGAAGGTCCGCCGCGCGAAGCTGCATGTGATTGTAAAGGCAGGAGAAATCGATCGCGCGCTGCAATTCATCAGCGCCTAACGAGTGCTCGATCAAGGGCCAGTAAACCGCAGCCTTGGCCGGAATAAACATGACCGTCAATTGGCTGCCGGCGCGATCGCAGGTCTCTTTCATTTTTAGAAGGGTCGTGCGCGTGAGTTCCCAGCCCCGGCTGCGCTCAAAATCCTGGCGCGAACTGGCCAGCTTTTGCAGATATGCCGGCATCACCGCAAATCGAAGAACGCCACCCCCCGTCGGAATTTCGTAGATACCGCGATCAAAGCGAACCGTGGGGTTTGTGTTCGCCGGTGGCGAAGGCGTTCTGGGCCGCGCGGAAACGGGCAGAGCCACGCGAACCAGCGTCGTGAGGAACAGCGTCTCGTACCGCCGAAATCTCTTTTGAAGACGCCACCCCGTTGTTTCTTCGCCCGGTTTGTCTCCCGCCCGCTCCCAACGCTCGAAGCGCTCTGCATCAAAAAGATCGTTCCCAGCGAAGAAGGCGAGGACGGCGTGATGCGGTTGATGCCGGATCGCGTAATCCTGCAGGACATACAGCTCCTGTTGCGGGCCGAAGGCCGAAGTGCCGTAGTTTTGAACTTTTTGCCGGGTGATTTGCTCGAGTCGGGCGGGCCATCCTTCTTCCGCGGGCGAAGTCATGGCATCGGTGAAAGAATCGCCCAACGCTGCGACATCGATTTTCTCGCGGACAGCAGAATTCCGGAAACCTTCGGCATCGGTGCGAAACGCGTAGCGATGCTTTTCGCCGTCACAAAGTTCCGGCGGGATGAATCCCATTCTCGCGATATCGCCAAATTGCCATTCGCAAATGGTGTCCAAATTCGGGCGCAGCCGCTGCTGGTAACGGGGCGAATCGATCCAGCGCGGGTCGGGCGCGAAGAATCCGAGGTCGTGGCGTGCGCTCAGCACCGCTGGAGGGAGCTTGAGGGCAACCCGGCGCAAGACAAACTCCATCGACCCGAGACAAGCGAACGTGCTGATGATCAGGGTCAGCCAGTTTCTGATTCGCGCGCGATTGGCCCGTGCAGCAGGACGGTTTCTTAGCCTCAGCGTCAACGCGATAAAGGCGCCGAAATAAACAGGCCAAAGAAAAAACTTCCGCAGGAGGCGCGGATCGAACCAGGCGATGCGCCCGTGAACCACAAATTGCAATTCCCCGTTTCCTGCCGGCAATGAAATTTTTTCCGAGACGGAGCGGGTGATCTTTCGCCCGGCGATCTCCTGTGACGTTCCTCCGCTTCGCAGAATGATCTTGTACTCCGCTTCTCCCTCCGGTTCCGCCGTGAAGAGGAGCCAATGAGGCGTCGCGAGGGAAATGGGGAAAACGAATCGCGCTTCATCGCTGCTGATGATTTCCGGCACGACGTCGTTCCCATGCACTCCGAAATGCTGCCACACCGAGCCCTCCTGCCGGTTCGCGGCGCTATCTTCGTCCGCGTAGAGACGCAGGGTTCCGGCGGTGAACCAATCGACCGCCGCGCCCAGGCAGATCGCCAGGAGCGCCGCAAAGATCCAGGCCGGGCGCGCGAATGTTCCACCCCGCGACATTTCCGAGCGTCGCGGATGAAGCGACGTTTGGACGCTGCCGCTCATCTCGCTTTCGCCGCTTGAAATTTCTCCCACGTTTTCCAGGCGCGTTCCCAGTTTTCCTTGGCCGCCCAGGCTTCCGCTTCGAGAAAATGAAAATAACGCGGACAATTCGGGAGCTCGGTGAAATGCCGCACCGTCACGAGCGCTTCATCGACTTTTCCCTGAAGCATTTGTTCGCGATAAAGTTGATAACCGATTCCGTAATTATCCGGCATGGCATGGAACGCCTGCCGGAGCTCGTCGATCGAAGAACGGGCGCCAACTTCAGGCAAAGGCGGCGTTTCCCCAAAATGCCGCACGACCTCGAAGGCGCTGCGAAAATCGTTCCGGCTGGCGTGATACTTTGCCACCGCCCGCCAGGCGTGAGTCATCCAATCGGAATGGGTGCCGACGGCGCGCGCCAATTCGTTGAGATCGCCGCGGTCAGCCCAGAGCGAAAAGAATTTGGTCTTCTCCTCACTGGAGAAGGTTTGCAGATTCGGATCGTGCTCGAGAAAGCGATGCAGGGCGTTCATGAACGGCGCGCCGGTGGAGCGCTCGAGATAAATCAGG
>JBEEHO010000089.1:0-22237 GCA_041167425.1 Verrucomicrobiota bacterium
CTGCTCTGCAAGCTTTCATCGATAAACATGCCAAGGATATGCCCTGTTGGGTGGCGATTCTCCATGCGCAGCGGCACGAGCCCGATAAAATGTTCCAATGGCTAGAGACTGCTTATGCCAATCGCGATGCTGCGCTGTCGAGGCTGTTCATCATTCCCTTTCTCATGGATTACCGCGACGATCCGCGTTTCGCCGCCTATTGCCGAAAGCTTGGGATCGAAACTCTCCCGCCGAAATCATGAGGGCCGCTTCCGGCGGACGAAGGAATCGTATTTTGCCGCTGCGGGAGGGCCGCCGTGGATAAAGATCCCGAAAGATTCCGGCCGCTAGAGATCGCGCCCGGCAGACTGATGCATCGGGCTGCCCGAGGCCGCCAGGCGGTTGAACCGCGCGCGGTTTCTTTTCTTGGGATCGCCAAAAAAGACGATGGGCAGAATCACTGCCACACCGGCGGGGATGATGGGCAGAATGCGGAAGAGCGGCGTCAGGGATTCCGCGACGAAGCGCTCGGATATTCCGGCAATGGCGGCGCCGAGCATGAGCGCGAGGGCCAGCGTTTCGCCCACGATAAAAAACAGGAGCTTCCTGCGCCGGCGACGACGAAGGACCTCCGCGACGGTTTCGCCGGAAAAGCCAGCGGAGGAGACGGGCGCAGCCGAGCCGTTCGGGCCGCTGGTGAAACGGTCGCCTGCCGGGTTGGGAGTGGGAGGTTGGGCAATCATGTGATGTTATCTGTGTGAGAGAATTCGCGACTGGTTCGGATCTGGATGTAGTATCCGCCACGGAAGCCCGAAATTCTCCTGAAATCGTGGATGGGGGTGGGTCTGTTGCGGGTAGCCTGCCGGCTTAACATCTGCTAGAGAATTTGCGGCTAACATGGCTCAGGTCATTCTCCTTTCGACCACTCCCGCGGAGGACCAGACTGACTACAATCTCTCGCCTGTGCGCGACCTGAGACAAAGCGCGCAGGCCGACCGGTTCAAGATCCACTCGGTCACCGGCGATCCGTATATAGCGGACATCATTCTCTTCGCCGAGTTCTATGGCGCCGGCTGGTACTTCGAGCGGATCCGGCGTCATGCCTTCGTCCGGCAGTGGCGAGAGAAATGTTTTCTATTCTGCTCAAACGCCTTCGTCATTCCGTTTCTGCCGGGCGTCTATGCCTCGGTGGAAAAACGCTGGGCCTCGGCCCGGACCCGGCCGGGATTTTACGTGGGATTGCCGAAGGACGAGTTCGCTACCTTCACTGCTCCCACGCATGATCTGCCGTATTTGTTTAGTTTCATGGGATCGACCAGGAACGCGGGCGTGCGGCGCGATCTGGCCACGTTGTCTCATGCACGCGGTTTTTTTCAAAATACAGCCGAAGACTACGACCGCGCGCGGCACGGGAAAATGGATCCGGACGAGAAGCGCGATTACCACCGGCGTTATGCCGAGCTTACGAAGGCGACCAAGTTCGTTCTTTGTCCGAGAGGGCTCGGCGCCTCGACCATCCGGCTGTTCGAAACGCTGCGGATGGGACGCGTGCCCGTGATCCTTTCCGACGAGTGGGTGGAACCGGTGGGGCCTTGCTGGCACAAGTGCGCCATCCGCATCCGCGAACGAGACTTTGCGCAGGTCCCGCGCATCCTGGAGGAACGCGAATCGGAGGCAGTGGAGATGGGACAACTCGCGCGCCGGGAATGGGAGGAATGGTTCTCGGAGGAAGTGGTGTTCCATCGCGCGGTCGAGTTGTGCATTGAAATCGCGAAGGAAAGGCGCGTCCCGGAATCGCTGGCGCGCTGGCCGGTTTACCTTCAATACCTGCGGCCCTTCCATCTCCGGCACGCGCTGGGGGAAAAATATCGCACGCTGCGGCAGGCGCCGGCGGGTGCAGCTGGACAGCACTCGGCTGCGACGGAGCAGCCGTCACCGCGACGATGATCGAACGGCTCTGCTGTCCGTAAGAGCGTGTTACTTCTTCGCGTCAGCCAGGAGCTTCGCGATTAAACTTTCGATCTCGGCGATGGAGACCGGCTTCTTCAGATAGGCGTCGCCGCACACAGCCAGCGCGCTTTCATGGTCGGCCTCATTTCCGTAGGCCGAATAATACAGAATCGGTATGCCTGGCCGCATGGCCCGCAGTTTCTGGCAAAGCTCAACGCCGGTGCCATCAGGCAGGCGCACATCGAGAAGATAGAGATCGAAGGTGATTTCCTTCGCCAGTTCCAAACCCTCCGCCACGCTCCCGGCGGTCATGACCCCATAGCCGCAATCGTGCAGCAGCGCGGCCATCATGAGCCTGGTGTCCTGATGATCGTCGACGTGAAGAATGCGGGCTTTGGTTTGTGGGGCCATGGCGTCTGTTTGGTGGTGAGGAGATCGAGCCTGACAGAAGGAAGCGCGTTACGCGATTCTTTCTCTCGGTGAGGTCATTGTCCTTTCGCTCAAGCGGCAAATCGTGGCTGTAAACCACCGGGAAATTTAATGGCGATGACGTATTAATTTTTTATTGACACGTGGAACGGGTCAGGAGCATTACTGGGCACAGGTCAGGGATTATTTCAAAAGGAGGAAATAGTAAATATCATGCACATTCACCCCATTCATCGCCGCATCGGTCTGTTTTTCGCCGTAATTTTTTGTCTGAGTTTCGTCGCCGCCTCGTCCTGGGCGACGATGGTAACCTGGGACCTCAATCCATCGAATCAGAATGCCGCCGTGGGTTCGAGCAGCCACACCTATACCTCGCAGTCATTCTCGATTATCGCCTACGGATTCGACAACCATGGCGGCGTCGGCACGCCACATGAATTATTCTACAAGAACGCGATGGATGATGCCGGAGCGGTGGAAAGAGGGCTCGGTCTGGTCGGGACTCCGCACAACGAACTCCAGGTGACCCTCACCGGCCCGGCGAACTTCATCCAGTTCGATCTCACGTCGTTGATCACCTCGGGTTTTACGAACGGCAAGATCAGCGTCGGTAGCATTCAGGCTGGCGAGTCCTTCGCGATTTATGGTTCCAACGCCGTCGGCACTTTGGGGCTCCAGCTTGGCGGCACCTACGGCAGCACGTTTGATAACCAATCCATCGTTCTCCCGAACTTCGGGCAGTACGATTTTTATTCGATCGTCGCGGCCACCGCCGATGTTCTGCCGGTGTCGATTTCAGCTGAACTGCCCGCGGTTCCCGAAATGAACGCAATGTGGCCGATCGTCGCCCTGATGCTGGTGTTGGTTTCCACCCATGCCTGGCGCAGGCGCGCGGCGAAGAATGCCTGAACGTTTCAATTCGTTCTCGAGCCACATCGTTTTACGATGCCGGGCGTCCTCCTTGCGAAAAGCGCTGTAACTCGTGGGCGAGCCGACAAAGATAGGCGACCGATAGATGATCACTCCGCAGCACCCTCTCCGCGTGCTCTGCGCGGACGATAACGTTTTGGTGCTCGATATGCTGGCGAAGACGCTCCAATCCGCGGGCCATCTCGTCGAAGTAGCGTCCGATGGACGCGCGGCGGTCACCAGGGTGGAGAAGGACCCAAACTACTTTCACTTGATCGTGACCGATACTCGCATGCCGCGCCTGGACGGTTTCGGCGTAGTGGAGGAAGCCCGCTCCGCCGGTTACCACGGCAAGATTATTGTCTTCGCGAACGCGCTCAGCGCGGAGGAGCGGAAACGTTACAATGAATTGCGCGTGGACCGGGTCATCGACAAGCCGGGCAAAAATGGCGAGCTGATGGGCGCGATCAGTGAATTGAAGGCCGGGCTCAGTTAGCCGCGCCCGCGGGACCCCGGGACTCGCTCTCCGCTAAACTACCGCGGATTCGCGCACGGCGGAGGCCGAAGACAACCCGCGCAATTTCGCGATGGCCTTCGGCACGATCTCGATCGCTTTGTCCACGTCCGTCTCCGTATTGAAACGGCCGAAGGAGAAACGCATGCTGCCGCGCGCGCGGTCATCGCTCACTTTCATCGCGCGCAGGACATGCGAAGACTCGAGAGAGCCGGTGCGGCAGGCCGAGCCCGCCGAGCAACAGAGTTGATGGCGATCGAGCATCAAGAGCGCGGCACCCGAATCGACGCCGGAGAATGAAAGGTTCGATGTGTTCGGCAGCCGGGCGATCCGGTTTCCATTTACGAACGTATTCGGCACCTTTTCGAGCAGGGCCATTTCAAATCGGTCGCGCAAGGCCCGGACCCGCGTTGCTTCCTCGTCCAACGCGGCTGCGGCACATTCCGCGGCCTTCCCCAACGCTACAATCGACGCGACGTTTTCAGTTCCCGCACGGCGGTTGTTCTCCTGGCTGCCGCCGATCAAGGACGCCTTGAAAGCCGATCGCTGGTTTACGTAAAGCGCGCCGACGCCCTTCGGTCCATGCAATTTGTGCCCGGAAATCGAAAGGGAATTGATCGTTGAATCCGCCAGCCGGATCGGAATTTTTCCGGCGGTCTGGATCGCATCGGTATGAAACAGGACTCGTTTTCTCCGGGCGATCTCTGCGATTTTCTCCACCGGAAAGAGGACGCCGGTTTCGTTGTTCGCCCACATCGCGGAGACGATCGCGGTCTGCGGCGTGATCGCGCACTCCAGCTCCTCGAGGTCGAGATTACCTTCGCCATCGACGCGCAGAGTGGTGACCGTGCAGCCGCGTTTCGAAAGAACATCGCAATGCCGCGAGGTCGCGCTGTGTTCCACCGCGGTGGTGACGATATGTTGCCGGCCCGGATCGAGCTGGAGCGCGGAATTCACCGCCGCGTTGTTCGATTCCGTTCCGCAACTGGTGAAAACAATTTCCGCCGGCTCGCATCCGAGCAGCGCGGCCACCCGTTCCCGCGCGAGATTGATCGCGCGGCGCACTTGCGCGCCGAACCCGTAGCCGCTCGAGGGATTCCCGTAATACCTGGTCAAAAACGGCAGCATCTCCTCGAGGACGGCCGGATCGAGCCGCGTGGTCGCGTTGTTATCGAGATAAATGATCTGCTCGTCAGAGATCATGGGACGCTTCTAATTTAGGTTATCCGCGCCGTTGGCGTAAAGCGCGCCGTCGCGTGTCTATTCCGGCGGTCTCGGTTCATTTCCAGGATGCTGCGGCGCCCGGTGGGTGTAGCGAAAGTAAAGATTGCGCAGGTAAATCGGCAATGGCATGGCGGTGCTCAACACGCCCACGGAATCCCGCTGGTAGATCGCAAAATAACTCAGCATGAGCAGGCTCCCGAGCGCGCTGCATTCCCAGAAGCCGAAAGGGATCACGCTTTTCCGCGCCCGTTCCGACGCGATCCATTGAATGACGAAACGCAGGCCGAAAACGAGGCTGCCGCTCAGTCCCACGATTTTCCACGGATGGATCGCGATTCCGAAGATATGCGTTTCGGCGAGAAACTGGAGGCTTTTCATAAGGAAACGACGTTCGGACAGATCGGCGAAGCCGACCAGCTTTTTGTCGCAATCGAGCCTTGATCTCGGCGCGGCGCAGGCGATGAAATTCCATGTCCAATGCGAAACCAGCCGCCTGGAAAATTAGCTTCGCTCATGCGCCCGAACAGATCGGTCGCTGTTGTTCCGTCATGCGTGAGCTGCGTCCCCACATCAAGGCGATCGATTTCGCCGCCCGGGTTTTCGCCCAGCAAAAAGAGGGATACCAGCTTGTCTTCCTCGAACTGGATGGGGTTGTCCGCTCGGTCGCCGGCTTTCGCATCTTCAATCTCCTTTTTTCCGGCCGCACCCTCTATATCGACGATCTGGTCACGCACGATTCCGACCGCTCGCGCGGATTCGGCGCCGCGCTATTCGATTGGCTGATCGAACACGCCAAAGAGCAGGGCTGCGAGCACCTCACCCTGGATTCCGGCGTGCAACGCTTCGCCGCCCACCGCTTCTATTTGAATCGCGGCATGGATATCACTTCCCATCACTTTCAACTCAAGCTGGCGGATTGACCGCGGGGAACGCGGAGGTCGCGGAGCGTGTTTTCATTTTCCTCTGCGCTCTCGCAATCTCTGCGGTTCGACCTTTGGCGAGTTCCAGTTAAGATTCCACCCGCATGTCATCCATTTGGGATATCGCTAATCCGCAACTACGCGACCTGGCCGTTTACGAACCGGGCAAGCCGATCGAAGAGACCGCGCGCGAACTCGGCGCCGATGCCAGCAAGATTATCAAGCTCGCCTCGAATGAAAACCCGCTTGGTCCCTCTCCCAAAGCCCTGGCCGCCATGCGCGCCGCGCTCGGGGCGTCTCATCTCTATCCCGATGGCGGCGGATTTTATCTGCGCGAAGCGCTCGCGGCGAAACTCGATCTCAGCCGCGAGCAAATCATTCTCGGCAGCGGCTCGAATGAAATCATCGAGTTTCTCGGACATGCCTTTCTCAATCGCGGCGACGATGTCATCACTTCCGAGCACGCCTTCATCGCCTACAAACTTGTCGCGGCGGTTTTCGGCGCGCGCACGATCGAAGTGCCGAGCCCGGATTTGCGCCATGACCTGGATGCGATGATCGCCGCGATCACGCCGAAGACGCGCCTCATCTTCATTGCCAATCCAAATAATCCGACCGGCACGCTGGTGCGGCAGGAAGAGATCGACCAGTTCGTGGCGCGCGTGCCGGAACACGTGGTCGTCGTTTTCGATGAAGCGTATTTCGAATATCTCGACAATCCGCCGGACACGATTCGTTTCGTGCGGGAGGGCCGCAACGTCGCTGTGCTGCGCACTTTTTCAAAAATCCAGGGCCTGGCCGGCTTGCGCATCGGCTACGGGATGGCGCGGCCGGAGCTGATCCAGGTGCTGCAAAAAACGCGGCAGCCCTTCAACGTAAACGGCCTCGCGCAAGTCGCCGCACTGGCGGGTTTGGCGGACGCCGAGCACATCCGCGAAACCAAACGCATCACGGACGAAGGCCGCGCCTATCTCCAGGAACAATTCACGGCGATGAATCTGCGCTTCGTCCCAGGTGCCGCGAATTTTGTTCTCGTTCGCGTTGGCGACGGCGCGAAGATTTTCAGGGCATTGCTCCACCGCCAGATTATTGTGCGCGCGCTGAAAGGTTACAATCTGCCCGAATGGATCCGCATTTCAGTCGGGACGATGGAGCAAAATAAACGATGCATCGCAGCGCTGCGGGAAGTTCTGAGCAGCCCGGCGGCGTGAGCGCTTCGGGCCAGCAAGCGGCGCCCGGGGATACGATCGCCGCGATCTCGACTCCGGCGGGTGAAGGCGCTATCGCGCTGGTCCGCGTCTCCGGCGAAAGCGCGATCGCAGTGGCCGATTTGATTTATCGCGGGAAACAAAAGCCGTCGGAATTTTTGTCGCACACCCAGCACCTGGGCGAGATCGTCGAAGGCGATCGGATGATCGACCAGGTCGTTATCGCGGTTCATCGGGCACCCGCAAGCTACACTGGCGAAGACTTGGTGGAGATCAGTTGCCACGGCGGAATTCTGGTGACGGCCCGCGTGCTCGCGGCCTGTTTACATGCGGGCGCGCGCGCGGCGGGGCCGGGGGAGTTCAGCGAGCGCGCCTTTTTGAACGGGAAGATGGATTTGACCCAGGCCGAGGCCGTGATGGATTTGATCCGCGCCCAGAGCGATCTCGCTCTTCGTTCCGCTAACGAACAGTTGGAAGGGCGGCTTGGCGCCGAGGTCCGGAAAATCCGCGCGCAATTGATCGAGATGCTCGCGCATGTGGAGGCGGCGATTGACTTTCCGGATGAAGACATCGCGCCGGATGTGGGCGGCAAGCTGCGCGCGCGGCTCGATTCTGTGCACGAAAAAATGAGCGCGTTGCTCGCGACCGCGGAGGAGGGACGAATTCTGCGGGAAGGAATTCGCGCGGTGATTTACGGCCCGACCAACGCGGGGAAATCGAGCCTGCTCAACCGGCTTCTGGGTTACGATCGTGCGATCGTGAGTGAGCGACCCGGCACGACCCGCGACACGATCGAAGAAGTGATCAATTTGCGGGGCATTCCGATTCGGTTGCTCGACACCGCAGGCCTGCGTGATTCCGCGGATGAGTTGGAGCGCGAGGGAATCGCGCGCACGGAACGGTCGCTCGCCACGGCCGATCTTCTCCTGCACGTGCTCGATCGCAACGCGGCGAAGCCCGCGCAGTTTCGGGAGAATTCGACCGATCAAATCGAGCTCGTGCTGCTCAATAAAAGCGATTTGCCGGAACATCCTGACTGGAAAAATCACGACGCGCTTCGGATTTGCTGTCTCGAGGAAAATGGGCTGCGCGGTCTGGAAGAAGCCATCGTCGCAAGGATCTCGCGGCACCACCTCCGCCCGGAAAGCGCGCTCGCGATCAACGCGCGCCATCGCGATTGTCTGCGGCGCGCGCTCGAGTCCTGGGAGCTGGCGTCCGCCACGATGAACAACGGTCTCGCGCCGGAATATGTGGCGGTGGATCTGCGCGCCGCTTTGCGCGCGGTCGGTGAGATTACCGGCGAGGAGAATGCGGAGGGAGTGCTCGACTCGCTTTTCGCGCAGTTCTGCATCGGCAAATGAACGCCGCGAATGCCTACGAACGTCTCGTTAGGCCAATCCTTTTTTCACTCAACCCGGAGACCGCGCATCATCTGGTGCTGAGCGGTCTTCGCGCCGCGTCCAGTCTGCCGGCCACCCTTCGCTTGCTCCATGGTTTTCAGCCGCGGCCGAAACCGAGAACCGTCTTCGGCCTGACCTTTCCAAATCCGATCGGGCTGGCTGCGGGTTTCGACAAAAACGGAGTGGCGCTCCCGGCGTGGGAGGCGCTCGGTTTCGGCTTCGTGGAAATCGGCACCGTGACCGCGCAGGCTCAACCCGGCAATCCGAGACCGCGAATTTTTCGTTACGCACCGCAAGGGGCGCTCATTAATCGGCTTGGATTCAACAACGACGGCGCGGAGGTCGTCGCGGCGAGGCTGCGCAGTTTGCGTTCGAAAGGCAGATGGCCTGGAATTCCGGTCGGCATCAATATCGGAAAATCGCGGGTCACGCCGATCGAAGACGCCGCGGAAGACTATCTTTTTTCGTTCCGGCTCCTGGGAGAGTTCGCGGATTACATTGTCCTGAATGTCAGTTCCCCAAATACGCCCGGGCTTCGCACCTTGCAGGAACACGCTGCGCTCGAGCAATTGCTGCGCGTAGTTCAGAAAGAAAATCTGGTTAGTCGCAAACCGATCCTGGTTAAGATCGCTCCCGATCTTTCGCCGTCCGATTTCGAACAGATCCTTTCAACTTGCGCGGAGAACGGCGTTGCCGGAATCGTCGCGACGAATACCACGCTCGATCACGCCGCGATTCCGGCCGGGCTTGATCAGGCCGGTGGCTTGAGCGGTCGTCCTTTAAAAGAAAAGGCGACCGAATTTGTGCGCGCGATCACCACGCGCTCGCGATTGCCGGTCATCGCTTCCGGCGGAATTTCGGATGCCGCCAGCGCGAAGGAAAAGCTGGAAGCCGGCGCGCAACTTCTCCAGGTTTATACCGGCTATGTTTATCGGGGCCCAGGTCTCCTCATTGAAATCGGACGCGCCTTGCCAGAGTAGACCTCGCGCAATCATATTGGCCTTCCGAGTGAAACGAACCGGCTTGGATCGCATCGGAAATAAAGGGACCTCATGATCTATATTCAGCCCGGATTGTATCTGCGGGTGGAGGAGCTGGAGGGCGAAGCCGCGCCTCTTCCTAGTCCGCTCCAAAGCGGCTTTTCCGCGGATGTCGCTTACTTGGCTCTTGGCGCCTTTTCCCTCTCGGAGAGCGGGGAAGCGTTTTTCGTTCTTTCAAACGATCGCGACGAGATCTGGTTCATTTCAAACCGGCATTTGCGTACGCATATGCTTCGGCCGGCCTCGACTGAATTTCGACTCCCGCTCTAAAGGGGACGCGGTCAAACAGAAGCAAGCTAACAGCTCGCCCGGCAAATCACCGGCCGACCCACTTGGCATCCCTGCCGACAATGATCGGCAGTTCGTCCATCATGTACTGGGTCTTCCCGATCACGCCCCACATTTGCGTGCCGGTCGCGGCGTACCATTTTTTCGACATGCTCTCGCCGGTGTGACAACCCCAGCTCTTGATGAACGCATTCCGGGCAAAAACGCCCCGGCTGATTTTCTTAAGTTCGTCTTCATGCAGCCAGGCTTTGCAGGCGCTCTCAATGTTGCTGCTGTAATCGAACATGAAACAGGCGCGGTTCGAATGTCCGAAATATTCGAAGTCGGCGACCTTCAGGCTGTCGCGCGGCTGGCCGTTATTGAGGTAATTGATGACTTCGTCGCCCTTGGCAAAATAGATCAGCTTCAGGGCAAACTTGTCGCGCACGGTGGCGATGTGCGCGAACAAATCCTGCTTTTCCTGCAGCGCCCGATCCTTGTAGCCCGGACCATAAACGAGCCAGGTAATCTTCGCGTCGGGTCCGGCCTCCGTCCGAATCTGTTCGGTCCGGATGCGCGCGGCGCGGATGAAATTCGCCCACCAATGATCGTGGGGCTGCGCCTTATATTTCTCCCATTGCATGAGGGAAGGACCGCCGACGAGGATCACGTATTCGCCCTGCGGCGCCGCGGCTGACGCGAGGGCAGCGAAGAACAGGCAAAGAGGAAGGACGAGAAGTAGGCGTTTCATCGAAATAAGCTGGAGCACTATTTATGCTGGGGACGGGATGTGCGCAAGCGATACAGGCCAGTCGCGTTCGCCACGCACGAGGTCCTCGAAGGTTTGGCGCTCGCGGATGAGAGCGAACTGGTCGCCGCTCACCAGCACTTCGGCCGGGAGCGGGCGCGAGTTGTAATTTGAGGCCATGACGAACCCGTAGGCTCCCGCGCTCATCAGCGCGGCGAGATCGCCTTCTTTCATCGGCGCTAACTCCCGGTCCTGCGCAAAAAAATCTCCGCTCTCACAGACCGGTCCGACGACGTCGACCGGCTCGCGGATCGAGTCGCCCGGTTCCCGGACCGGGACGATCTCGTGATAACTTTGGTAGAGCGCGGGCCGGATCAAATCGTTCATGCCGGCATCGACGATCATGAATTTTTTGTGCTCGGTTTGTTTGACGTAGCGGACGCGCGTTAAGAGCACACCCGCATTTCCCACCAGAAGACGTCCTGGCTCCAGCAGCACTCGCAGTCCCAATGCGCGCAACGGAGGCAGAATGGCGGCGGCATAATCGTGGATCGTAAGCGGCAGCGTACTCGTCGCCCGGACGCGATCCTTTTCACTCCACCAATCGCCGCTCCCGCTGGCGAAGGAGGATTCGTAAACAATCCCGATTCCGCCGCCGACGCTGAAAAACTCCAGCGCGAATTGTTTTTTTAACTCCAGGATCAGCGGCGTGACTTTCCTGATCGCTTCGACAAACGGAGCGGCGTCGGTGATCTGCGAACCGATGTGCATCTGCACGCCCCGGATGGCCACGTTCGGCATTCGCGCCGCCTGCGCGTAGACCTCGGCGACGCGATGGAGCGCGATCCCGAATTTGTTTTCGCTGCGGCCGGTCGAGACGTAGCGGTGAGTTCCGGCATCGACGTCGGGGTTCACCCGCAACGCAATGGGGGCGCGCATGTTTTTGCTTCGCGCGATGCGGTCGAGGTAAGCCAGTTCCGCTTCGCTTTCGACGTTGAAACTCAGCACGCGCTGGTCCAGCGCATATTCAATTTCCTCCTGCGATTTCCCAACGCCCGCGAACGTGCACTTTTGCGGATCGCCGCCGGCTGCGAGAACGCGGAAAAGTTCGCCGCCGGAAACGATGTCGAAACCCGCGCCTTCCCGCGAAAGCAAATTGAGAATGGCGCGATTCGAATTCGCTTTGACCGCATAGCAGATCAAATGGTCGAGCTCGCCCAGGGCCGAACCGAGTCTTCGGTAATGGTCGAGAATCGTGCCAGCGCTGTAAACGTAGAGAGGCGTGCCATGTTTTTCCGCGACCCGTTCGAGATCGACGCCTTCGCAATAGAGTTTTTGCTCATGATAACGAAATGAGTGCACGCGTCAGAATGCGTCGGCGTTGGAACCGCGCAAACACGAAACGCGTGTCATCCCGAGCCACGCAGATGGCGAGGGACCACACAGTCGCAGTGAAATCGGACGCTTAAAACGCTTCGCGATCCACGAGGCGATGCTCTCGAACTTGCGAAGCCTGGCCAGTGTGAATTACAACCGACTGTGAGCTCCCTCGCCGTCTGCGCGGCTCGGGATGACACGCATGTGTTCGATCTTGAGCTCTAGCTCGCCGACTTCGGGCGGAACAATGAAATCAATGACACGATGATGAGCAGCGCTCCGAATGTGCAGACGATCGCGGCGCCGGAGGGGAAGTCGCCCCAGAAAGAAAAGAAAAGCCCGCCGACTCCGCCAATCAAAGCGATAAGCCAACCGATGAGCAGCCGCCGGCTCAGGGAACGGGCCAGATTGATTCCGCACACCGCCGGCACAATCAGGTAACTGAAAACAAGAAGCACGCCGGCGATGCGGACGAAACTGGTGACGACCAGCCCGAAGGCCGCATAAAAAAGAAAATCCCACCAGCGCACGCGCAAACCTTTTTCGTAAGCACCGTCGCGATCGTAGGAGACGAGGATGAAATTCCGGCGCAGGACAAAATGCAAAATACCGACGACCGCAAAAAGACCGAAGCACTTCCAGACTTCGAGCGGAGTGACGAGCAGAATGTTTCCGACCAGCATTTGTTTAATCTGTTCGTCGCCTTCGGCTGCCCGGCTCAATAACAAAACGGCCGCGGCGGCCGCAACCACGTAGGCAATCCCGATCACTGCTTCCTGTGGAACCTGACTGGTGCGCTTCCCGGTAAACGAGAAAATCGCGGCGCCAATGAGCGTGAAGCTCAACGCGATTCCAAATGTCGCCGGACTCTGGAGATCGATCCGGAAAAGCAACGCGACGCAGATACCGAGCGACGCCATTTGCGCCATCGCGATGTCGATGAAAATGATGCCGCGTTGCACGACGTGCAGGCCGAGATAGACCAGCAGCCACGGCAATAGAACACAGGCCACGATGGGCCAAAACATTACATCCCACATAATCTTCTTTCCTGCTTCATTCGTTAGGTGTCAGAGGAATCATCGGCAGATTTCACAGATTCACGCAGATTCTTGAAGGGTAGGACGGGCATGTTGTCGCATGAGCAATCTGGGTAAATCTGCGGATGAATTATTTCATGGCGGCAGCGAGCCGGGAAACGAGCGCGTCCATGAGCTTCACGTAAGAGTAGGTATCGGGAAACGCGCCGGGATACTGCGCGAAATCAACCACCTTCGCGCCGGTCGAGCTGGCCACCTTTTCCGCGATCTTCCGGTCATGGAACGGCTCGACGATGATGGCTTTGATCTTCTGCGCTTTCATCTTTTCGATCACTTCCGCGAGATGTGAAGGCGACGGCGGAATCCCCGGTTTCGGCTCGAGAAAGAGATCGATGTTCAAACCGAACCGGTGCGCGAAGTAGACCCACGAGTCGTGATAAGCGACGACGCTTTGCCCTTTGAACGGCAGCATGGCGGTCCCCCACTCCTGCAGTTTCGCGTTGATCGTCGCCTCGAATTTTTTGTTGTTGGCGTCATAGAAGGCGGCGTTCGGCGGGTCCACCGCGGCGAAGGATTGCGCGATATGTTGCGCGACCGTTTTCGCAATGATCGGATCGGTCATGAAATGGGGATTTCCCAGCGCATGGACGTCGCCCGCCGCGCGCGTCACGTTCGCCGGCACATTCATCAAGCGCACACCTTGCGAAGCCTGCACTCGGCCCGGTTTGCCGACTTCGAGTTTTGGATTGCGCGCGTTTTGCAGAAGTGGCGGCAACCAGCCGAGCTCCAGTTCCGCCCCGCCATCGATCAATACGTCCGCGCTGCGCAGCTGAACGACGAAGCTCGGGCGCGCGTCGACGAAGTGCGGGTCTTCGGTCGGCTTCGCCATCGCGCTCACTTCGACTTTGTCGCCGCCGATTTCCCGAGCCAGCGACGCGAAATCAGGCAGGGTCGTGACCACTTTAATTTTCGCCTCCGCGGCCGTGGCAACGATCGCGGACAGCGCCGCGCTCAAAAAGATTCGGGTGAAGTTTTTCATAAAGGTGTGGATCTAAAATTTGTGCGCGCCGTGTGCGCCGAGAATGAATTCGAATTGAAAGAACACGGAATCGACGCCGCGGCTGGCGAAGAATTCATTCTCCTCCAGAAAATCATGATTGTATTGCAGACGCAGTTTGGAAAATTCCGTCGGATACCAGGTCAGATTGGCCGAGATGCGCGAGCGCGATTGCCGCGCAAAGTCGTCGGTGAAAAGTGAATCTTCCATGTGGAGATAATCGCCGCGGAGGCCGGCGACCCAGCCTTTCTTGAAGCCCCAGAGCACCTGCGAATACATCCCCCAATCGTGAAAGGTCTCGGTGACCGGGAACGCATTATCAACTCCACGGTCCCCCTCGAAGCGCCGATACATCACCTCGGTTTGCCATTTCAAAAACGGGAAGCCGCCTTCGGCCCGCGCGCTTTTCCATTTGTAGAGGAAGTCGCCGCCATAGATTTGAGTGTGCGCGTGTGGGCCGGTCTCATTCGATCCAAACGCTCCCGAGGCGCCGAGGAGAACGGTCTGCGTCTCGCTGAGGTTGAACGAGTTTTCCCAGCGCGGCACAAAGATGAGATCGCGCAGGCCGCGCGCTTCGCGATCGTTCGTCAGGCGTCCGTAGAACATGCCGCCGTCGCCGGGATTGCGAAAGGAATACCCCGTGCTGCCTCGTCCGTTTTGCACCGCCAGGAGCGCCTGCGAATACCACGAGACCGGAATGGTCCACGAGATTTGCGCGCCGACGCCGCGCAGTCCATCCGGCCCGAGCAAGCGTCCATTTACCAGCGGCGAATCCGCAAATTCCCAGGTGTGCGGGTGCGTTGGATTGATGCGGCCAAAGGCGTCGAAGAATTGCCCGGCCTTGATCTGCAAACCGAAAGGCAGGCTCGTCGTTTGCAGGAACGCTTCTTCAAGTTCGATTTGGGTTTGGTTGTCGTTGTCCAGCTTGAGAACGATATTCGCGAAGCCTTCAAAGTAAGGGTCGACCGCGCCGTCGATGGCGATTTCGGCGTTGCGCGCGTTGAAGCCGCGCTGCTGCGGATCGTGATCGCCGACCTCCACGTTGTAGAGATCACGCGCGCTGGAAGCGGCGAGCGCGAACATGCCGTCGAACGAGATGTTCATGAAGTTCTTGCTGCCGCCGCCGGTGAGCGGAATCGGTTGGGTCGAAGAAGAGCCGGTGTCCGAGCTCGAGACCGACGCGTCCGTGGTCGGGAATGCCTCAGTCGTGGTGCCATTCGCATTCACGTTCGGAACCGAAGCGACAACCGCATTGTCCGTGGTGGGGAAAAGCGGCGGCGCGCTGGCGGCTGGTGCGGGAGAGCTGGAAACCTCGGCCGATTGCGGCTCCGGGTTCTGCGGAAGCGAAGGCGCCGCGGAATTATTTTTCCCCGTCGTGGCCTGCTGATCTTTCATCTGCTGTTGCAGAGTCTGCACCAGCGCGGTGAGTGATTGGACTTGCTGGCGCAAGGCTTCCACATCTGCGGCGGTAGCTGGAGTCGCGCCGGCAGGAGGCGCATCGACCGCCGGCTCGGCGCTGTGCGCCTGTCCTCTTGCCACCGCGCAACAGGCGAGCGCTACCAAAATAAATTTTCTCATTTCATCTCCTGATCGGATCGGGCGGTTGCGCCCGATATGAACTTCTGAACTGACTGGCTGCGTCCGGCGCACATTGGATCAGCAGCCGGCGGAACGCGCGCGCGGCGGCTGCCCGCAAAAGCGGGCGACCAATGGTCAGGAGATCGCCGGCGGAGCGTGCTCGAGCAGAGAAAACTCGAGAGTGGGACTGACGAGGCGAAAGTGGCGGTTGGAAAAGGGCGACGCGGGATTCGACGGAGGCGGGGCGATCGCAATCGCATCGATAGGAGTATGCGAGCAGGTGCCGGATGTAAGCAGGGTGACGGCGCATTCGTGATTCGCGGCGGCGCTCGAGGCGTGAATGCGTTCGTGAAGCTGTGGAATCGCGCACAGAGCCAGAGCAAAAAGAAACGCGCCGATAAATCCCCCAACAACGATCGCGCGCAACGCGATTGAGTTGCCGTCGCTCAGACGCAGTTTCATTGCGGGCGAGTCTGCTTCCTGAGAGGGAACATCGCAAGCCCGATCTGCACCGCTCCGCCGCTCTTGTTCAGTGGGCGATGAACTGGTAAAGCAACCCCGCCACGCCGCAGCCCAGGACCACGGGAATGACGTTCCACTTAAACCTGAGCATTCCAAAGAACCCAACAAGTCCCACCACCAGCGCGAACCAATCGATCGCTTTGCCTTCGGGAAAAAGAACATGAAGGCCAAACCAAACCGCAAGATTCAGGATCACTCCCACCACGGCCGCCGTCACGGTGGAAAGCGTGGAGGTGATTGATTTGTTGCCGCGCAATTGTTCGATGTGCGGCCCGCCGAGAAAAATCCAGAGGAAACATGGAACGAACGTGGCCCACGTGGTGATGAAGGCGCCGAGGGTCGCGGTGACCAGGGGCGAAAATCCCATCGGCCGGCTCCAGCCGCCCATGAACCCGACGAATTGCAGCACCATGATCAACGGTCCGGGCGTTGTTTCCGCGAGCCCCAATCCGTCCATCATCTGACCCGGCGCGAGCCAGTGATAATGGTCGACTGCCTGCTGCGCCACATAGGGCAACACCGCATAGGCGCCGCCGAAAGTGACGACGGCTGCCTTGCCAAAAAAGAGCCCTTCTTGAAACAGCGTGTGGTCCCAGCCGCGCCAGAATCCGAGGGCCAAAATCGGCGCCCACCACAGCAGTCCCCAGATAAGGCACGTCCGGATCGCTCCGCTCCATGAAGGCTTCGCATGTTCCGGTGATTCGCCATCGTCATCCAGCACGCTCGATTCTTTCCCGCCTTTCGGTTGATGCGCATCGCTGCCGGAGAAGGTGGCCGGCAATAATTTGCCCCCAACGAAGCCGATGATCCCGGCGCCCAGGACGATGATGGGAAAAGGAAGTTTGCCGAAAAAAATTCCTGCAAAGGAAGCCGCGGCGATGCCCCACATAACGGGATTGCGCAAAGATTTCCGGCCGATGCGGATGACAGCGGCCGCAACGATCGCGAGCACCGCGGGCTTGAGCCCATAGAAGATCGCCGCGATCCACGGCACGTTTCCGTAAGCCGCATAAACGAAACTCAATCCCCACAAAACGAACATTGAAGGTATGACAAAGAGCGCGCCGGCCACGATGCCGCCCCATTTTTTGTGCAGCAGCCAGCCGCAATAAATGGCGAGCTGTTGCGCCTCGGGCCCGGGCAGGAGCATGCAAAAATTCAGCGCATGCAAAAAACGTGACTGGCTGATCCATCGCCTTCGCTCGACCAATTCCGTCTGCATGATCGCGATCTGTCCGGCCGGCCCCCCGAAGGAAATAAAGCCCAGCTTCAACCAGAACCGGAATGTTTCGGCGAATGACGGGGCCTGAACAGATGTGGTCTTTGGAGTCATCGCCTCTGAAGGAACTCGTAGAGGCCGTCGAAGCATTCGAAGCCACGCGTTAAAATCTCTTCGTTCCGCATCCCGCCTTTGCCCCAGCCTTTTAAGACTCGATCGATGCCGACGCACTCTGGCCGTTGGAACTTCGCGTCCTCCAGATCGGCATCGTGAATCATCTCCGCGATTTTTCGCACGGGCTTGTCGTCGATGGCGAAGCGGCGCACTAAAGTTTCAAACGTGCAGCTGTCACCGTGGTGAGAAAACTCCGCATCCACCATGTCGAACGCAATGGCCTCGCCGGTGGCCGGTAGAGCCGACGCGAAGATGAATTTGGCTTGAGGGTCGATGAATTTGCGGATCAGCCATGCGGATCCAACGCGGTCAATCTCTGGGCGCGGCCGCGTCGCCCACGTCTTACCGTGATAATTTTTAAGATTGAGCGGTGAGAGTTTCTTCGCCGAACCCCCTTCGACGCGACGCAGGAGCATCTGCGCCTCCTGTCCACGCGGACTTTGAAAAAAATCTACGTCGCTGATTTCGCGAAACTGCCGGGTCAGGCGTTCCAGTTCCATGGCGCCCGTTTCTGCTGCATGCTTCTTGCGCCGAGTGAGGAAAGCCTGGAGGGCTTTTTTCACGTGGCCGAATTCCTGGTCGCGGGCGCGATTAAAAAGCGCGATGAGTTTCTCGGCGGGCATGCCTTCGATCTCCTGTGCGCGCACCAGGGTCGCCTCGCCGCCATAATCACGGATCTGTTGCGCGAGCCATTGGAAATGTTCGTACTGTGCCGGCTGATCGGGTAGCAGATACGTCGAAGTCTTGATTTGAATGGCGCCAATCTTTTTGAACTTCCGCCATACGGCGACGCGCGCCGTATTCTTGGAAGTGGGCAGGCTATAAAGCAAGAGAAGCCACGCGATCGAAGGCATAGTAAGATTGGACTGCAATGGAATACGTATTGCGCAACCGCATTGCGCTTACATCCGAGCCGATTATCCTATTGGAATTCTCAAATCAACAAACAACACCATGAAAAAATATTTGGCCTTGGCAGCGCTTCTGGTCGCGATCAGTCTCACCGCACGCGCGGATCTCGACACGACAAAAATTGATCAGCTCACAGGCCTCAAAGGCAAACTGAACGCTCAGGAGGGCGTCTACAAAGTCACCTTTCCGCGCGACGACGTGAAAGTATCGGTGGCCGGCTGGCAAATGCCTCCGTTCATGGGACTCGGGACCTGGGCTGCGTTTCAAGGGACCAACGACAAAGCCATGATGATGGGCGACACCGTTTTGTTCGAAGACGAAGTCAATGCCGTGATGTCCGCTGCGCTCGACAATGGATTAAGCGTCACGGCCCTGCACAACCATTTCTTCTTCGATGAGCCGAAGGTTTATTTCATGCACATCAGCGGCGATGGCAGCGTCGAAACCCTGGCCGGTGCGGTGAAGAAGGTTTACGACACCATCAAAGCGATCCGCGTGGCAAACGCGAAACCGGCAACCAAATTTGGTCAGAACGAGAATGAAAAGAAACCGATGCCCGGCAAGAGTTCGATCACGCCCGCGCCCTTGAATGAAATCTTCGCACTGCAAGGAGATGTCAAAGACGGAATGGTCAAGTTCACCATCGGGAAGAAATCGAAGATGAGCGGGATGGAGATTGGCAAGGAAATCGGGGTGAACACCTGGGCGGCGTTCGCCGGCACGGACGACAACGCCGTGGTGGATGGCGATTTCGCCGTGACCGAAGATGAATTGCAACCCGTGCTCAAATCATTACGCGCGGCGAACGTTAACATCGTCGCGATTCACTCGCACATGACGCACGAAAATCCGCGCATTCTCTTTCTCCATTACTGGGGCAGAGGCTCCGCCAAAGATCTGGCCAACGCGGTCAAAGGCGCATTGCTCGTGACAGGAATAACCGGGGTGACCACGCAGGCGGCAAATTGAAGCGACGCCCACCCCAGCAAGCATCCAATGAAAACGCTCCTTATCATCTCGCTGGCCGGATTCGCGGTGGCCGCATCCGCATCAGACACCGTGAACTTTGATACTCTTAAAACTGGAGCACCACCTCCTGGATGGGTCGCGCCGCAAACGGGGAGCGGCTCCGCGAAATGGACCGTGGCGAAGGACGATTCCGCCCCGACCCAGCCCAATGTGTTGAAGCAATCGGGCGAAGCGACCTTTCCCGTCTGTTTTAAGAACGACATCAATCTCCAGAACGGTTTCGTGGAAGTGAAGTTGAAGCCGGTGGCCGGCAAAGAAGATCAGGCGGGCGGAGTGATCTGGCGTGTGCGCGATGCCGATAATTACTACGTCGCGCGCGCAAACGCGCTGGAGGACAACGTGACGATCTATCACACCATTAACGGCAGGCGCGTCCCGTTCAAAAGCATCAACACGAAAGTCACGTCCGGCGTGTGGCATACTCTTCGTGTCGACTTTGAGGGAAATAAATTCACGGTCAGTTTCGATGGGAAAAGGTAATCGAAGCGAATGACGAAAGTTTTAGGGAGGCGGGCAAAGTGGGCGTGTGGACGAAGGCCGATAGCGTGACTTTGTTCGATAATTTCACCTGCGGCTCAAAGTGAAGCATCTAGCCCTGACCGTTGTTCTCGCTCTTTTCGGGGGTCGCCTCAGCGCCGCTGAACCCGGGACCGCGAGGCTCGAACTAAAGCAGACGATCCCGCTGCCTGGAGTGGAAGGGCGGATCGATCACCTCGATCTCGACGCCTCGGGCGAAAGGCTGTTCGTCTGCGCGCCGGCCAATAACACGGCCGAAGTGCTCGATTTGCGCAAAGGTGAACGCGTCCACTCGATTACCGGCCTCGGAGCGCCCCAGGGTCTCGTATATCTCGCCGAGCTAAATCGGCTCTTCATCGCGAACGATCACGGAGGGCTCTGCAACTTTTACGACGCCAAATCCTGGCAGCTCACCGGTACTGCCGATTTAAAGGATGACGCAGATAATGTGCGCTACGACAGCGCCACCAAACAAATTTACGTTGGTTTTGGCGCAGGCGGCATTGGCGTGATCAACGCGGCCGACGGCAAACGCACTGGTTCGATCAAACTCGCCGCGCACCCGGAGGCTTTCGAACTGGAAAAACACGGCCGGCGCATTTTCGTAAACGTGCCAGACGCCGGCCAGGTGGCCGTGATCGACCGCGACAAACGCGAAGTCATCTCGACGTGGAAGCCCGGTGGAGCCTCGGCAAACTTTCCGATGGCACTGGACGAAGCGAACCACCGGCTCTTCGTGGCCTGCCGCAGTCCCGCGAAGCTGGTCGTCCTCAACACCGACTCAGGAGCCACAATCGCGACCGTCGATATCTCCGGCGATGCCGACGATGTTTTCTACGACGCAAAACAACGCTGCCTGTATGTGATCTGTGGAGAAGGGTATGTCGACATCGTCGCCCAAACCGACTCGAATCATTACAGACGAGCCGCCAAAGTTCCTACCGCCAGCGGCGCCCGCACTGGACTGTTCGTGCCAGAGCGAGACGATTTGTTCATCGCCGTGCCTCGCCGCGCCAAGCAGGCAGCGGAGATTCGGCGCTACCAAGTGAGGTGAGGGCGTGGTCTAAAGGCGATCGGTGCGCTAAGAGCCCTTCGACCCTTCCGCAGAAGTTTCGTCGGCAACGGCCGAGACCTCGCCAGCCTCAGCGTAAGTTTCGTTCGTGGCTGACGAAGGTCCGTCCGGCTTCGCCGAAGTTTCGTTTGCTTCGGGCGAGGTTTCGTCCGTGGGCTGACGAGGTTTCGTTCGCCATGGACGAGGTTTCGGCGGTGATGGGCGAAGTTTCGCCGGGGGCCAGCGAGATTTCCGCCGTGACGCCGGAAGTTTCGTCCGACGTGAGGTAAACTGCAGCGGAGACGGGCGAGGTTTTGCCAGGTGCGCAAAACGCCGGGTTCCTACCGGCGGACGCTCTTTAACACCTGGCACCGTGTACAAGATCGAGGTCCGCTGCCTCGGCGGGGCCAGCCCCGGTTACACCGACTGGAGCGATCCCACAACGCATCGCGCGATGTGATCGGGAATTGGTAAACAGGAAGCCCCCGGAGGCGTTAAAGGAGGGTTGATTTCTGTCTGGTTCGGTTAAGGGTCGCGCATGGCCGCATGGTTCTGGTACGCGCTCGTCGCCGCGATTCTTTACGGCGCGCACCAGATTTTCACCAAGCTGGCGTCGGATCACATTAGCGACGGATTGGGCGGTTTCGTGGTGGAGGCGTCGGCGGCCCTGACCATCGTGCTCTATCTGGTTTATCTGCGCTTCTCAGGGCGCTGGAACCAGACTGCGTCCATGCCGGGAATCAGTTACTCGATCCTCACTGGATTGTGCGTCGGCGTGGGCACGATTGTTTTCTTTCTGCTTTTTCAAAAAGGCGGGCCGCTCTCCGCGGTTCCGGCCATTCTCGCGGTGGGCGCCGCCATGATGGCGGTGGCAGGCATATTCTTCTTCAAAGAGCCGGCTTCTCCGCTGAGGTTGCTCGGCGTCTTCCTTTCGATCGCCGGATTGTTGCTGCTTCGTCGCTAAGATCAGCCAGGACAACGGTCACGCCCCGGCTCTGAGTCGCTAGACAGGGAGAGCGGCGCGGGTTAACAATGCGATGCCATGATCGGCCCCGCTAAGATCTATTTCATCGTTTTCGGACTGCTTACCATCGTGGGTGGCGTGATGGGATACGTGAAAGGCAGCACGGCGTCGATTATTGCGGGCTCGATTACCGGAATTCTTTTGCTGGTG
>JBEEHO010000090.1:0-16522 GCA_041167425.1 Verrucomicrobiota bacterium
GAAACCAGCACGCGAGGCGCGTGCGCTCCCCAGAACGGACCGCGATCCTCGCTGGGACATTCGGGACAAGATATGAGGTGAGATCATAATCAGAATTCGAGCGGACGATCTTCCAACGCGCGGCGCGCCACTTGAATGTCGTCGAACGGGATAGTGTGATCGGCGAATTCCTGATAAGCCTCGTGGCCTTTGCCCGCGATCAGGACGATGTCGCGCGGCTGGGCCAGCTCGATCGCGCGCGCGATTGCTTTCGTCCGATCGGATATTTTCTCGTAATGGTCCGAGCGAAATCCTTTTTCCACCTCGGCGATGATCGCGTCGGGATCTTCTTTGCGCGGATTATCCGAAGTGATGATGCCGAAGTCGGCATGCTGGTCCACGACTCGACCCATGAGCGGCCGCTTTTGCCGGTCGCGATCGCCGCCGCAGCCGAAGACGACGATGAGGCGCCTCGGTGACAATTCGCGGAGGGTCTTGAGGACGTTGAGCAGCGCGTCGTCGGTGTGGGCGTAATCGACAAAAACCTGGAATTGCCGTTTGGCCTGCACGGCCTCGAGCCGCCCCGGAACCTGCGGCGAGCGCGAGAGGCTGAGAATTGCTTCGCGCAGATTAAGGCCGAGGCTGCAGGCCGCGGCGAGAGCCGCCATGGAATTGGCGACGTTGAACCGCCCGATCAACGGCACGCGCACGAGATAACTTTTCCCCCGGGCATCGAGCTGATAGGACGTGCCTGCAAATTCCGCGTGGTAACTCGAGGCGCGAAAGTCGGCCCGCGCGCCTACTCCATAAGTAATGATCGGCACTTTTTTTTCCAACCGATCGACCAGCTGCGCGCCGTGGCGATCGTCGAGATTGATCACGGCCGACGGCTTCGTCTTTCCTTTCTGTTCCGCGAGATCGGTGAAGAGCTTCGCCTTCGCTTCGAAATAATTTTCCATCGTCCCGTGAAAATCGAGATGGTCCTGGGTCAGATTGGTGAAGACCGCCACGTCCCATTCGAGGCCGCGCACGCGATTCTGCGCGATCGCATGCGACGAGACTTCCATCGCGGCGGCTTTGCAGCCGGCGTTCCCCATCTGCGCCTGGAGTTCCTGAACATCGAGCGACTCCGGGGTCGTGCGGGTGGCGGGCAGGACGCGGTCGCCGATTTCATAGCGGACCGTTCCGATCAATCCGCAACGCAAGCCCGCCTGCTCGCAAATATGTTTGATCAGAAATGAAGTGGTGGTCTTGCCGTTCGTCCCGGTGATCGCCGCCATCTTGAGCCGGCGCGCCGGCCGATCGAAAAACGCGGCGCCGAGATCAGCCAGAGCGAGCCGGGTGTTCTCAACCACCAGGCAAGTGGCGCGCGCCTGGGTTATCTCTTCCTCCGTCACGATCACCGATGCGCCTTTTTCGATGGCTTGATCGACGAACTGATGACCATCGCTTTTCTCCCCGCGCAGGGCGACGAAAAGAAAGTTCTTTTGCACTCGCCGGGAGTCATACGCGATGCCTTCCACGACGCGATCGAGCGGCCCCACGACCTGGCGAGGGGAAATCGCGGCGGCGAGAATTTTGAGCTGCATGAGGTGTCGGAAAACGGGCGGGCGCTCAACGGTGTGAGGCATTGGTTAAGGCAACTCGCCCCGCGGCAGTCGGTTTCCCCACATCCTCATGCGGCTCGAGATCGAGATAACGCGCCGCTTTTTCGGCGATGCGCGAAAAGATCGGACCGGCCACCAGGCCGCCGTAATTCAACTCCGGCCTTGTGGTATGCGCGTCGTCCAGCACCACGAGGCCGACAAACTCAGGATGATCGGAGGGCAGATAACCGGTGAAGGAAACGACATATTTCCCCTGCTCGTATCCGCCTTTTGGATCCACTTTTTGCGCCGTGCCGGTTTTCCCGGAGATGGTGAAACCGGGAACCGCAGCCGCGGCGGCGGTGCCCCGATCGCTCACCACGCCGCGCAAGGCTTTCCCGATCTGCGCGGCCGTTTCCGGCGTGATGACCTGGCGCAAGACCACCGGAGAAAACGTGCTCACGGTCTTGCCGTCTTCCGTCATAATCGATTTCACGATGCGCGGCGTGACGAGCTTGCCTCCGTTCGCGATCGTCGCCATCGCGACGGTCATTTGCAGCGGGGTCACCCCCACTTCGTGACCCATCGGAATGCGGGTAATCGAAATCTTGCTCCACGATTGCGGTGGCCGGATCACTCCGCTGATTTCGCCGGGCAGTTCAATTCCGGTGCGCTCGCCGAAACCGAAGCGCCGAATGTATTCGTAAAATTTTTGGTCGCCCACGGAGAGCGCCAGTTTCGCCGCGCCGATGTTGCTCGATTTGACCAGGATATCCTGCACGCTCAGATCGCCGTAGGCTTTGTGATCGTGCAGCGGACGGCCGCCGAAATTCCAAATCCCGTTCTCACAAAAAATCGTCGTGTCGGGCCGGACCTTGTGCTCGTTGAGCGCGGCCGCGGCGGTGACGATCTTGAAAGTCGAGCCCGGCTCCATCATGTCGATGATGGCCCGGTTTTTCATCTGCTCCGGTTTCGCGTCCGCGCGCTCATTCAGATCGAAGGCCGGCCGGTTCGCCATGGCCAGAATCTCACCGGTCTGCGGGCGCATCAGAATGATCGTGGCTTTCTGCGGCGTGTATTCGCGCATCGCCGCGTCGATCTCATTCTCGACAATATTTTGCAGGTTGAGATCGACGGTCAGGTGGACCTGATAGCCGTTGCGCGGGGTGCGTTCCTGCCCGCGATACAGGACCATTTCCTGGCCGGCGCGGTTGTGCTCGATGTAACGATACCCGTCCTGGCCGTGGAGATATTCTTCCATGGAAGATTCCACGCCTTGAATGCCGCGATGGTCGAAGTCCGTGAAGCCGATGACGTGACACAGCATCGAGCCGTTCGGATAGATGCGGGTGGAATCGCGTTCGAAATAAATACCGTGCAGATTCTGCGCGCGTAATTTTTCCTTCAATGCCGCCGCGCTTGCCGCGGGCATTTCGCGTTTCAAAACGATGTAGCGCCGGTCACCCTGGAGCTTTTCCTTCAGTTCGTCCGCCGGAATTTCCAGCGCGTCGCGCAGAAGCGGAATGAGAGCGTCGCGGTTGTTCAGATGAGTCGCGTCCGCCACCACCGTTTCGACCGGAGTGTTATGCGCGAGGACTTCGTTGTTCGCGTCAAAGATCGCTCCACGCTCCGCGAAGATCGGCTGTTTGTAGACGTGCTTTTCAGCAGCGAGCCCGGCGTACTCGTCGTGCTTGCTCATCTGCAAATAAACGAGACGGAAGGAGAACGCGCTGAACAGAGCCGTGAATGCGAGGCAGACCAGCGCGCAACGAATCCGGCTGTTCCACTTCATCTGCCGGCACGTTTGTTCGCGACCGGTTGGACGGCGTCTTCCCCGAGCGGATGAGAGGGCACGCTCAGGCGCACAATGTTGTGCTCGGAGATCGGGATCATTTTAAGGTAACCCTCTTTCAACCGTCGTTGCATGGCCGAGCGCGAAGTGAGAGCTGCGATCTGCCCGTTCGCGACGTCGTTCTGCGCGCGGAGGCCGACCAGCTCGTTCTCGAGCGCTTTCTTGCGATCGCCCTGGTGATAAAGCTGCAGCGTGAAATAAACGTAAACCAGCCCGATCAGCCCGAGAAAAGCCGTGATCACAATCCAACGCGCCAGCGAAGCGGCGTTGACGGTGTTGAAATGTTTTCGGCGCGGCGCGTGCATCAGATTTTTTCGGCGGCGCGCAATTTCGCGCTGCGCGAGCGTGGGTTGACGCGTTGTTCGTTTTCGCCCGGCTCGATTGGTTTCGAGGTAATGAGGTGGAAAACAAAATCGGGATTCGGCCTGGGCTCGGGCCACTCGGGGCGATCCAGTGTTTCGCGGCTCCGGTCGCGGAAGAAATTTTTCACGATGCGGTCCTCGAGCGAATGGAAGGTGATCACCGCGATGCGCGCGCCGGATTCGAGCCGGCCGCTCAAAACGCGCAGACCTTCTTCGAGCGCGCCGAGCTCGTCGTTCACTTCCATGCGCAAAGCCTGGAAGACCTGGGTCGCGGGATGACGCCGGCCGTGCCGCCAGACGATTTTTTCCACGGCCTTCGCCAGCTGCATTGTGTCGTTGAAGGGCATTGTCTTGCGCAGTTTCACCAGTTGGCTGGCAATGCGCCGCGCGGCCGGCTCCTCGCCCAGATCGCGGAAGAGCCGCGTCAGGTCTTCTTCGCTGTAGGAGTTGACCACCGTCGCGGCCGTGAGTTCCTGCCGTGGATCCATCCGCATATCGAGCGGGCCGTTGCGCATGACGCTGAATCCGCGCTCCGCATTTTCCAATTGTCGCGAGGAGACACCGAGATCGAGCAGCGCGCCGCCAATTCCCACGATCCCGAGTTGGTCGAGGACTTCACCGGCTCTGCGGAAATTAATTTGCCGCAAGGTCACCCGCCCGCCGTACTGAGTGAGTCTTTCGCTGGCGTAACCGATCGCGTCCGGGTCCTGGTCAAGCGCGAGAACGTCGGCGCCAGTGCGCAAAATTTCTTCGGTGTGACCGCCGCCGCCGCAGGTCGCGTCAACGATCAAGGCGCCGGGGCGCGGCGCGAGCAGCTCGACAGCTTCCGTGACAAGCACCGGCCGGTGATAATTAAAGTCCTCCATTTCCTGCGCCTCCTCCTCCACCTCGAGCGGACCCGTCGCGAACCAGATGGGCCGCTCGAATAGCAACGCGTTCATCATTTCTCCCTACAGCCCGATCACATTCGCCACGTGCTGGTAGGTCGGCGTTTCTTCTTCGTGCGCGCGTTTCCACTTCTGCAAATTCCAGATTTCAAAACGCCCTCGCCCGCCTACGAGCGCGACCTCGCCTTTCAAGCCGACCTGTTGGCAAAGATCCTCGGGTAAAACGAGCCGGCCCTGGCGGTCCGAGGCGCCGTGCTCCGCGCGCGCGTGCAGTTGCCTGGAAAAAACACGCCGGTCCCGCGCGGAAATGCTGCTGTTCGCCTCGGCCTGGGCATTCACGCGGGCAAACTCCTCCGCCGACATGACCACGAGATATTGGTGCTGAGGTTCCGGCAAAATGATGAAATCTTCGCCTTCTCCGCGACGCCAGCGAGACGGAATGGTGACGCGGTTTTTTTCGTCGAGAGAATGGCGGAATTCGCCGGCGAAGAATTTTTGGGGTTGAGAGTCGTCGTCCATACTCGAGCGGAGAATCGTTCCATTCTAATCCACTTCCCCCCACTTCTAACCACCTTCCGTACCAGGGGTCAATAAAAATAATCCTCTTTTAAGGCTCTTGGAGCCCGTGACTTACTTGCCTCCAAATTCCCGCAGCCGGAAGCGGCCCGCCGTTCTTCCAGCCTTGCCACCAGCGCCAAAGGCAGCTAAGAGAAATTCCACATGATCGACTACATCCAGAAGGGTGGTTTGCTGATGTGGCCAATCCTGGCTTGCAGCGTCATTGCGATCGCTGTTTTCGCCGAGCGCCTTTTCTACCTGCATCGCGCCACCATTCACGTCGGGGAGTTTTTGCAGGGGCTGTCGAATCTGGTGCAGCGTCGCAATTTCGCCGAGGCCCTGCACGAATCCGCGGGCACGCCTGGCCCTGTCGCGCGTGTGATCCACGCCGCGATCATTCGCCATGATGCACCGCGCGCCGAACTGCGCGAGATCGTGCAGGAGGCCGGCCAACTCGAAGTGCCGAAGCTCGAGCGCTTCCTCGGCGTCCTCGCGACGCTCGCTTATCTCGCGCCGCTTCTTGGCCTGCTCGGCACGGTCGCAGGAATGATCGACGCTTTCAGCACCCTCTCTTCGAATGGCGGGTACGCCACCGTCACGGAACTCTCCAGCGGCGTGTATAAAAGTTTGCTCACGACTGCCGCCGGCCTGGTTGTCGCGACTCCGACTTTCGTCGCCTACAGTTACTTGTCTTCTCGCGTGAACGCGTTGATGCACGAAATGGAGCGGGCCGGCATCGAAGTGGTCCACATGCTGACGGACCGCGAGCCGATGAGCGACATCATCACCTTTCAGGCGCCGGTTGAAGAAAAAGGGCGTTAGGTTTTCATCGGCCGCCCGGCCGCGCATCGCATGAAGCTTTCTCGAACGAAAGAATATCATTTCGGCTGGCTCGCCGTCATCCCGATGGTTGATGTGATTTTTCTGCTGATCTTTTTTTTGCTCCTGAGCTCGAACTTCATCCTCCAGCCCGGCATCTCGGTTTCAGTGCCGTTGTCGCGCTTTACCCTCGGTCCGCAAATCAACCCCCAGATCATCAGCATCACGGGCGGCGCCGCTCCCGCGATTTATTTTCGCGATCAGAAAATTGCGCTCGAACAACTTGGGCCGCTCCTGGACGAAGCTAAAAAAGAGGGGCGTCCGATTATTATCAAGGCTGATCGTCTGACGCCCTACTCCGTCGTGGTCGAGGTCACGAACCTGGCCCTCGAACACGGAATTTCCTCCGTGGCGCTGGCCACCACTCCACCGAAGTGAGCGCTTCCCTGGTCTCCGAAAGCGAGTCGGGACTTATCTTCGGCTGGGACAGCCCGCGACGCCGCAAGATGGCGATTACCGGATTTCTCCTTGCTTCGGTCGTGCTGCACGCGCTCGGCTTTTATCTTTTTCAAATCATTTACCCGCCGGCCGTTGCCCTCCTCCCGCCTCCTGGCAGGGTTAATTTGATCGCGCCAAACTCCGACGAGGGCCGGCTGTTGTTGCGTTGGCTTGAAGCGGAAGATCCTGCGCTCGCGTCCACCACCCAGTTGCCCGCGGATGGAAAACCGCCCGCCATTCCGACGATCCAGCACGCACCGTCGTATCTGTCGCGCCAGCCCGCGTTAAGAGAAGCGCCACCGCTCGTATCCGACCTGGGCGTGCCGAGTGCGCAACCTCCCGCCCCAGTGGAACGGCCCCCGGCGCGAATCCAGAGCACGCCCGGGATCTCGCCCACCACTTTGCGTTTCTCCTCAGAACTTGAAACGCGCGGCCCCCTGGAAGGACCCGAAATGAAATTCGCCGCCGCCAGCCGGGAAGCGCCGCAGGCCGCGCAGTTTCGCATTGCCGTAAACGAAAACGGTGAAATCCGATATTGCTTTCTCGCGACTTCCTCGGGCGACCCGGCCCTCGACGAACAGGCGAGAAAATATCTCGCGCTCTCTCGGTTTTCCACTCTTCGCGATCCGCGCTCGGAAAGCCAAAAGGAATTGGTCTGGGGGATGGCCACCGTCGAGTGGGGCAACGATATCGCCTCGCCCACCCCGCAACTTTCCGCGCCGTGATCCGCGTGAGCCTCTCCGCGCTGGTCACGATCTATCTGCTGGTTTTTCTTGCGGGAGTTTTTCTCCTCTGGATAGTTGGTGAATGGAACCGCCGCCGCCGCGAGCGTCGCGCTTTGCGCTATCGGCTGCGCTGCGTGATTTGCGCGTTCGAGTTTGAAGATCGAACGCCTGCTTTGCTTCCCCGGTGTCCACATTGCGGAAGTTTGAACGAACGATTTAAACCGGAACAAATTTAATCATGGGAATGTGGATTGGCCGTAATCGAAAAGCGCGTGTGACCTATGGTTTCGACGAGATCGCTCTCGTCCCGGGCCGGGTCACCCTCAATCCGAACGAAGTCGACATCGCCTGGCGTTTGCCGCGCCGCGATGACGGCCCGCTCGATTTCAAAATTCCAATCCTGGCCAGCGCGATGGATGGCGTGGTCGATGTGCGTTTCGCGATTGAGATGAGCAAGCTCGGCGGCCTCGCCGTTCTGAATCTCGAAGGCGTGCAGACGCGCTACAAAAACCCGCGGGAAGTTCTCCAGAAGATTGTCGAAGCCGACAAGGCGGAAATCACGGGCCTGCTCCAAAAAATTTACCAGGAGCCGGTGCAGGAGGACTTAATCGCGGCGCGCATTCGCGAGATGAAAGACCACGGCGCCATCGCGGCGGTCAGTTCCATCCCCCAGCGGGCCGCGGAATTCGGCCGGATCGCGCAGGAAGCCGGCGCGGATGTTTTCGTCGTCCAAAGCACCGTCTCCACCGTGCGCCATATCTCTTCCGAATATAAATCGCTCGAGCTCGAAAAATTCTGCCGGGAAATGCGCATCCCGATCATCGTCGGAAACACTGTGGGATACGATGTCACTTTCGAGATCATGGAATGCGGTCCAGCGGCGGTGCTCATCGGGGTGGGCCCCGGAGCGGCCTGCACCTCCCGCGGCGTGCTCGGCCTCGGCGTGCCGCAGGTCACCGCCACGGTCGATTGCGCGGCCGCGCGCGATGCCTATTTCAAAAAGACCTCGCGCTATGTTCCCATCATCACCGATGGCGGAATGAGCAAGGGCGGCGACGTTTGCAAAGCGCTCGCGTGCGGCGCCGACGCGGTCATGGTCGGCAGCGCGTTTGCGAAAGCGCACGAGGCCCCGGGCTGCGGTTATCATTGGGGCATGGCGACGCCTCATGCGAATTTGCCCCGCGGCACTCGCATCAAAGTGGGCGCGACCGGTTCCTTGAAGCAGATTCTTTTCGGTCCGGCCGAAGTAGATGACGGAAGCCAGAACCTGGTCGGCGCGATCACGACCTGCATGGGGAACGTTGGTGCGCGCACCATCGCCGAGTTTCAACAGACCGAAATCATCATCGCCCCCTCGATCAAGACCGAAGGCAAACTCTTCCAGACCGTGCAAAACGTTGGGATGGGAACGCGGTGAAAGAAAGTGACTCATGAATCGTAGAGTCGTCATCACAGGCATCGGCGTCATTACGCCGGTCGGCAATGACCTCGATACTTTCTGGAGTAACCTGAAGAACGGCGTCAGCGGCATCGAACTGGTGCAGGCCTTCGATACGGAGAAGTTCGATTGCAAAATCGGTGGTGAAGTGCGGAACTTCGATCCGAAAGATTTTTTCAACAACGTGAAGGACGCGCGGCGCACGGACCGTTTCGCCCAGCTCGCCATGGCCGCCGCTAAAATGGCGATGACCGATTGCGGCATCGATATGGAGAAAGTCGATCGCACCCGCTTCGGTGCGGTTGTGAGCAGCGGCATCGGCGGCCTGCGGACTCTCGAAGATCAGCACGCCATCCTGCTCGCGAAAGGTCCCTCGCGCGTTTCCCCCTTCACCATCCCGATGCTGATCAGCAACATGGGCAGCGGGCTGATCTCGATGGAATTCGGACTGAAGGGCCCGAACCTTTGCATCGTCACCGCGTGCGCCACCTCGAACAATGCCATCGGAGAATCCTGGCGGATGATCAAGTTTGGCGATGCCGACATATTTCTGGCCGGCGGTTCCGAAGCGTCCATCGTCACCGTCGGCATGGCGGCTTTCTCCGCGATGAAAGCGCTCAGCACGCGTAACGACGACCCGCATCGAGCCTCGCGTCCCTGGGATCGCGACCGCGATGGATTCGTCATGGGCGAAGGCGCGGGGGTTGTCGTGGTGGAAGAGCTGGAACACGCCAAGGCCCGCGGCGCGAAAATTTATTGTGAGCTGACTGGGTACGGCCTTTCCGCCGACGCCCACCACATGACCGCGCCTCCGCCGGATGGAGAAGGCGCCGTCCGTGCGATGCAAATGGCGCTCAAGCACGCGAAAATAACCCCGGGCCAGGTGGATTACGTGAATGCGCATGCCACCTCGACCGGTCTCGGCGATGTTTGCGAAACGCGGGCGATCAAAACGGTTTTCGGCGAACACGCGAAAACAGTTTCCATTAGCTCCACCAAGTCGATGACCGGCCACTTGTTAGGCGGGGCGGGCGCCGTTGAGATGGCGGTCTGCGCGCTCGCCATTCGCGATTCCGTGATTCCGCCCACGATCAATCTCGAGAACCCTGATGAAGAGTGCGATCTCGATTACACGCCCAACGTCGCGAAGGAAAAGAAGGTTCGCATCGCGGTCAATAATTCGTTTGGTTTCGGCGGCCACAACGCGACCCTCGTCGCCGCGGAATTTACCGGTTAGGGAATGTAGAGCTATTGCCCCGCGAAGATTGGCGTCGCGGTGATGTCCGACGCGTCGAAGGAAAAACCGTGCCCGGTATTCGAGAGCGATTTCAAAAGCGCGGCCACGGCCTGTGCCGTGCTGGCGGAATAAAACCGCACCAGGCCCACCGTCGTCCGCTTGCCGAAAACCGTGATCATGATGGTATCGTCGTCCACCGAGTTCATGAAAATGTGATTGCCGTTTCCCTGATGGTAAAGCGCATTGAATTCCACTTCGCCGATCCGGCGCGCGAGCTCCTTCGTCGCCGCAAAAGATCCCGCGGCGAGCGCGGCGATGATCGTCACGTCCATTACCGTCATGTCGCCGAATTGCGAGATGACATTCCCGCCCCGGTCGATTACCACCGTCAATTCCGAGTCGGCCTTCTGCAAAAAATCGCCCAGGATGCCGTCGAGGTTCGCGACGTCTTCGATGGTGAGACAGGGGATCGCGTTCATACCGCGGCGTTTTCCTTCCGCGCGGCCGATGGCTCGACTGGGACCACGACCGGAGCCGGCGCCGACTTCGGCACATCGCTTTGCTTGCTGAACTTGTGCAAAAGAATCTGGGAGACCGCGTTGAGCGATGCGAAAACATTTTGCCCGGTGCTGGAGACCACCTCGAAGCTCTGCACGCGCTTCTTCCGATTGTTCAAGACGTACTCGAGATAATTGACCGGCGCGATGTTTTCCAGGTCCCGTTTATTGTACTGAACGACGTAAGGAATTTCGTCGATCGAGATGTTTTGCTTGGCCAGGTTGTCTTCCAGGTTCTTAAAGCTCTCGACGTTCTCCTCCATTTTTTCCCACTGCGAGTCCGCCACGAAAATGACGCCGTCCACGCTGCGCAAAACCAGTTGCCGCGTCGCGTTGTAGATCACCTGGCCCGGCACGGTGTAGAGCTGGAACTTCGTCACGAAGCCTTTGATCACGACCGCATTCAGCGGCAGAAAATCGAAGAACAACGTGCGGTCCGCCGCGGTCGCGAGCGATACCAGATCGCCGCGATTTTCTGGATTAATGCGCTTGTGGATGTAATCCAGGTTCGTCGTTTTCCCGCAGAGCGCCGGCCCGTAGTAGACGATTTTGAACTGAATCTCGCGGCTCGCGTAATTGATGATCGACATGGAGAAATTCCTCTAAACCGGATGCGAATACTTTCGTGAAAGCTCGTGCACCACGCGCGAGAGCTTTTCCCGCACCTCCGCCGCCAGATCGCCGGCATGAAGCGCGGCGAGGCAAAGATTTTCGTGCATGAAAAATGTGACGGCGCCTTTCAGGCAGTGGAGCGTCATGCCGCGAAGCGCGCCGAGCTTGGTATCCACCATGTGGTTCTCCACGCGTTGCATGAGCGAGGGCGCCATGGCGCAGAGGCCGTCCGCCTCCCATTCAGGCGGCAAACTTCCGGCGAGACTGAGCCCGTCCCCGAACATGATTGCGCAAGCCTTCACTCCCGAAAGTTTGTTGATGTGCACGACCACGCTCTTCGCATCCAGCTTCTCATCCGTTTCGAGCGCGACCTGCAAAGGCGTGCGCGGCGGCCGATCCGTCTCCGCGGCAGTTGCAGTCGCTTCGATAGCTTCGCTGTTTTTTGAAGGCGACACGCCTGCTTCTGCGGCCGCGGGCATCACGGGATCCGGCGAAGGCGCAACTGGAGCGGCCGGTTTCGCCACCGGCGTTCCCGCCACATTGAAACGCTTCGCGTCTTCTTCCGCTTTCGCGGAAAACGGCGTCGCAAAATTTGAACCGGCGTCCTGTTCCTCCTGATCGTGGCGCATCGGTAACGCGGCAGTCGGCAAATTCTTGAGGACCTCCTGCAACGGCAGGATGACATCGCCCGCTTCGCCCGCCTTAAACAGCTTGCGATATTCCGCTGGCATTCCCGCTTCAAACACTGCTGGCGTCACCGCGATTCGTCCCACCGCGAGTTGCGGCTGAATCACCGCGAATGGCAATTCCACGCGCGCGTCGTCCGGAACGCCGGCGATATCGCCGCTGAGTTGAAATGGCGGCAACGCTTGCAAGATCGGTTTCAACGCGAGGACCACCTTCGTCTCGGCCGCAGCCTTTAGGCTTTCCGCGGTCAGCCACGGCTCCTGCTTTGGACGCACGTCCTCCGATGGCGGCATCATCTTGAACGGGATGCGCACCGGGGCCGGCGGCGCGGGTAAACTAGTCGGAACGGACGGCCCGTCTGAGGCTGGAACACTCTCAGGTGCGGGCACGTCCGTTCCATTCGGTGTAAGTTTGAAAGGAATACGGGCGGGTGAGCTCGTCGGTTTTACGGCGGTTGGCGTGGGCGCGAATCCGTTAGTGGCCGGCTCGGGTTCGGCGGCCGCGAACGCTCCCGCGGTCGGCAGCTCCACGCGGACCGGTGGGAGATCGCCGGTCTCGACTTCCTCCATCGTGGTGCCGAAACGCGGATTATCTTCGAGCGTGATCTTCAGGAACGGCGTCTCGACCTGGGGCACGGCCTGGTGCCGCTCCTGGTCGCGGCGCACCTGCAAGCTGGTGAACTGCTCGAGCACTTTTTGGAAAGGCAACTCCACTTGCGTCGTATCGCCTGGCGCGACGGTGCGCAGAAAAATTTCCGGCACCTGCTGGTAAATGGTCGCGAGCGAGATAGCCGGTTTCCCCCTGGCCATTCCTCTTTCCACTTCGGACGCCTTCAGCAAAACACGGCGGTGCGCATCGCCCTCTCCCATCGGTTTCACGAACCCCTCGGGCAACCGCTCCACCACATCGGCGAGTTCGAGCGAGATCACCCGTTCCACCGTCGGTTCGAGCGCGAGCGCCACCGCGGGCGGCAGGCCGTTTGGTCGGGCCGGCATGATCGGCGACGCACCGAAGGAAATCGTCCGCGCAGCCGTTGGCGCCGGGGCGAGTGTGGCCGTCGCCATCATCGAGCCTCCGCCCGCCGAAGAACGGGCCGCCATTTGAAAAGGATCCTGCGGCGGAATTGTCCGTGTCGCATTCGGCATCACGGTCTTGCTGAAGCGCTCGCTATCGGGCTTCTCCAGCGGCGGCAGCACCGGCTTCGGGGCCGGAGCGGACCGCTCCTTGCCTGGCCCGATCTGGCTCTTGGCCTTCTTGAAAAGATTGAGAAATGGAATCGTCATCGAAATTTCTAGTGATCCTCCGCGGTCACGCGCCAGATTTCCTCGAGCGTGGTCACCCCTTCGAGCGCCTTGTCGATTCCCACCATGCGCAAGGTCCGCATCCCCTCACTGATCGCCTGGTTCTTCACCACGGCGGCCGAGGCCCGCTTGATGATGAGCCGCCGGATGGATTCGCTTACCGGCAGCGCTTCGATGATCGCCACGCGCCCGAGATAACCGCGGCCTTTGCATCGCTCACAACCGCTCCCGTGATAAAACACAGCTCCCTTCGGCGCCGCCATCGAGAGGCGCGCGAAGACTTCCGGTTCCGGCTGAAATTCGTCGCGGCAATTCGTGCAAATGCGCCGGACAAGCCGTTGCGCGCAAGCCATGATCACCGAGCTCGCAATCAGGAACGGCTCGATCCCCATGTCATCGAGACGCGTGATCGCGCCCGCCGCGTCGTTCGTATGCAGCGTGCTCAAAACCTGGTGGCCCGTCAGCGCCGCTTTCACCGCGATGTCCGCCGTTTCGTTGTCGCGAATTTCACCCACCATCACGATGTCCGGATCCTACCGGAGGATGGAGCGCAGCGCCGAAGCGAAATCGAGCCCGATATCGTTGCGGACCGAGACCTGATTGATGCCCGAGAGCTCGTACTCGATCGGGTCTTCCACCGTCACGATATTGTATTGCGGGCTGTTCAGCTCCTGGAGCACCGAGTAAAGCGTCGTCGTTTTTCCCGAACCGGTCGGGCCCGTCACCAGGATCATTCCGTGCGGCGCGTCGATTGCCCTCTTGAATTTGTCGAGCGTGGATGGGTCCATGCCCATCTGGTCGATGCTGCCGGTGAGCGCCGTCTTATCGAGAATACGGATCACGATCTTCTCGCCGTAAGCCGTCGGCAGAATCGAGACACGCAGATCCACCTCTTTCGCCAGCACCTTGATCCGGAAACGTCCGTCCTGCGGCACACGGCGTTCCGCGATGTTCAGGCCCGCGAGAATTTTGATGCGCGACGTGATCGCCAGCTGGAGCGCTTTCGGCGGCGATTCCGCCATGATCAATTCGCCGTCGATGCGATACCGCAGCTTCAACGTGCGCTGGAACGGCTCGATGTGAATGTCCGACGCCTTTTCCTTCACCGCCTGCACCAGAATCAGATTGACGATCTTGATGACCGGCGCGTCCTCGCTGTCGTTCGCCAGCCGGTCGAGATCGATCTCGTCGTTCTTCTTCGATTCAACCTCCACCTCGCCCGCGGCGGCCACGTCGTCCGCCACCTGCTTGAGCACTTCCGCCATCTTCGCTCCGCCGTGGTGCACGCCCGCCAGCGCATCGCCCACCGACTTCTCGGTCGCGATCATCGCCACCACTTCCAGCCCCACCCGCCGCTTCACGTCGTCGATCGCGAGCACGTTCGTCGGATCCGCCATCGCCACGAAAAGCTTCCCGTTCAGCCGCGCGATCGGCACCAGCTTGTTCGCCCTCGCCATGTCCCGAGGGACGAGCGACATCACTTCCTCCGGGATGCGCAATTTCCACAGATTAATCAGTGGCGTATTGAGGCAGCGGCCCATGCTCACCGTCATGTCCTGGTCCGTCACGAACTCCTTGTCCGTCAAAATCTTGAGCAGCCGGCCGCCGTCTTTTTGCTGCATCGCCACCGCTTCCTCCAGCTGGCTTGGCAGCAGAAGACCGTCCTCGATCAGGACATCGGCGATGCGTTCCGCGAAGGATTTGCTTCTCATCGAGGTGGTGAGCATTACGCCCGGCTTTCCAGCCGGTAGATTTCCTGCAGAGCTTTAATGATCCCGCCTGGCCGGGCGAGGTACCACGTCACCGTGTAATCGAGCGATTGCTGCACCGCTTCCCGTCCTGCGGCGTCAAACGGATTGCAGCACGCGATCATGATCGTGCGGCTGATCAAATCGAACGGCACAAACAACCGGCCCAGTGTCAGATGATCCGGTAGCATCCGCGCGATCTGCCGGTCCACATCGTAATACTCGATCGGCACGTAGGCGAACTTCGTGCGATCGATCAGACCCGATAGCGCCGCATCCAGCTTATCCGTATCCTGCCGGCAAATTTTATCCAGGAGCGAAGTCGCGATCGCCTGCCCGGTGAGATCCTTGTTCAAATGCTTCGTCGTCTCCAGCGCCTTTGCCACCATGTCCTCGGAAAAGAGCTGCTGCATCACCAGGAATTTCGCCAGGTGATCGTCCCCGCGATCCTGCAGATGCGCGCCACCGCGTGCCTGGTGCAGATCCATCAGGCCGCTATCTTGCGAATTGTGCTGCGTCAGGCCATTCACCCCGCTCTCGCTCGGCGTCGCGATCAAGCCATTCTTCGATCCCGTCGCCACGATCGACTGGCCCGCGGCCTGCAAACGCGTCTCGATATCGCCCAGCATCGCCAGGATTTCCGGCGCGTTGGGTTCCTTGAGAAGAATCACCTCGCACTCCTGCATCGCGAGCGTGTAGGAACCGGCGTTAAAATAAGCCTCCGCCAGGCGGCGGGAAGTCTTGAGCGAATCGGCGGCGCGCCCGACCTTTTGGTAGGCTTCCTTGAGGATTTCGAGCGACTGATAATCGTCAGGCTGCGTTTGAGTTATGGCCTCAAACATTTCAATCGTCTGAACGATCTGACTATGCTCCTCCTCGGATAACGTGTGTTCCAGCACAACGCCTTCATAAAAGCTAGAAGCGTGCCCCCATTTCCCGCGCCCGGAATTTGCCCCCCTAAAAACTTCCTCTTCCGTAACCGTCGCCTCCAGCCGCCGAAATCCCCCAATCCCTCTTCTGTAGCGGCGGCCTCCGGCCGTCGAGCTCCCCTCTTCTGTACCGCCGCCCTCTGGCCGTCGAAATCCCTCCCACCTTTACCTTCATCTCGCTCATCCCACTCCCTCGATTCTACTTTTCTTCCCGCCTCCCACTTCTGCCTTCCGTCGCCGCCCGCGATGCAGTATTGCATTGCCGACAGCGATTCGCTGTCAGCCTCGTGAAACTCCGATCCGCTCATCGCCGCCGCGCGTTTGCGTTGCCCAAGCAACGTGCGCGACCCGCGTTTACCTCGGCCCAGCAACGTGCGCGATCCGCGTTTACGTTGATCGAGCTGATGGTCGTGTTAGCCATCATCGCGTTAGTCCTCGCTTTTCTGATTCCTGCCTTAGGTCCCGCATCGGGACGCACTCTCGACGCCGCCACTGGACAATTCAGAGCGGACTTGGAAAGCGCGAGGCTTATCGCAATCACCGAGCGGACTCGAACGCGCATTATTGTTCCGACCAGTGCCAGCAATTTCTCCGGCGCGACCACGTCGCCGGCACCGTGGCCGACCGATATTGCGTTGCGCGGCTATTTAATCGTTAGCGAGAAGAGAACTGATTCGCTTTGGAAACAGCGAGGGAAGTGGAATCGCTTTCCGCAAGGCGTTGCATGGGATTCAACCGCGGGCGTCT
>JBEEHO010000091.1:0-8684 GCA_041167425.1 Verrucomicrobiota bacterium
GGAGCGGTCTGGAAGCCTTTTCTTAGGATGAATCTCGACCAGGAAAGGCACCCCGAATGAATGCAACCAAAGACAACACTAAATTTCGCGGAGAGGATAACCAAGCAATTCGGTTTGCGGGGTCAGAGCTAGGTGCACAACGTCATATCTGCGCGTTTTTTCACTCGGCTGAGGAAGAGTACCGTGTCGTGCTTCCTTTCATCAAAGACGGATTCGACTGTGGCCACAAGGCCTTCCACGTGGTCGATCCCAATTTGCGCCACGAGCATCGGCAGCGGTTGACGTCGGCCGGAATCGATGTTCCCGCGGCGGAGCAAAGCGGGCAGTTCGACCTGCGGCCGTGGGGCGATGTATATCTGCGCGACGGCCGTTTCGATAAGGATCGAATGCTTGCGCTGCTCGGACAGGTGCTCGAGGGCGGCCGAGAACAGGGATTTCCGCTAACTCGCATGGTTGCGCATGTGGAATGGGCTCTGGAAAAGCAGCCGGGGGTCGAGGACCTGGTGGAGTATGAGGCGCGGGTGAATTATATCTGGCCCCGGCATAAAGACGCGGTCATCTGTGTTTACGATCTCACGAAGTTTGGCGGGCATATCGTGATGGACATCCTCCGGACGCACCCGATGGTTTTGATCGGCGGCATCATCCAGGAGAATCCGTTCTTTGTGCCGCCGGATGAGTTTTTGCGGGAACTGCGCGAACGCCGCGCGCCTAAGGACTAAGGTAGCGAACTGAAGATAGCTGGCGATGGAAGCGGAGGTGGAACTTGCAGCCGATGAGATTAAGCGCCTCAAGACCTGTATCAACAACCTGATCAGCGTTCAAGCGCTTCCTGCCATCTGGAGTGGAGGGCAACCTACCGAGATTGTCCGTGCCTTGCTCGACATGCTGTCGGAGATGTTGAGCCTGGATTTCGCCTATGCCCAGTTAATGGATTCGAATGGCGGTGCGCCCCTTGAGCTAGCCCGGCTCGTTCAGGATCGAAATCTGGCCACCCTTCCGCAAAGGATCGGCCGTGCGCTCAATTCCTGGCTAAACGATTTTCCACACACCTCGGCTTTGCGCGTGCGGAATCCCATTGGAGATGGAGAGGTTTCGGTCCTGGTTTTGCGATTGGGTCTGCAGGCTGAAATGGGCGTGTTCGTCGCAGGTTCCAAGCGAACGGATTTCCCCACGCAGACTGAGAGACTCCTGCTTAATGTAGCGGCGAACCAGGCAGCGATTGGATTGCAGGAGGCACGGCTGTTGGGCGAGCAAAAGCTTGTCGCGGAGGAGCTCGATCAAAGCATCGCGCAGAGAACCAGCCAGCTTCTCGCGGCCAACGAGGAGTTGGAGAAAGAAATTGCCGAGCGCAAACGGGCGGAAGAGAAGCTCCGGGGCAGCGAAGCATTCTTGAGTGAGGGCCAGAGAATCAGTCACACCGGAAGCTGGAGTTGGGATGTTCTCAGTGGAAAGCTTGCCTGGTCACAGGAGCATTTCCGGATCTTTGGTTTCGATCCAGAGAAAACCGAACCGTCTTTCCAGTTATTCCTGGAAACAGTTCATCCGGACGACAGATCGCTAGTTGAGCGAAGTCTCGATCGAGCCGTTCGCGATCGAAGCGGTTTTGACTTGGAATTTCGAATCGCGCTTAGAGATGGATCCGTTAGGCATGTCCAGGGAGTGGGGCGGCCGGTAGTAACCCAATCTGGCGACATCGATAACTATATCGGAACTACAGTCGACATCACCCCCCGTAAACGGGCGGAGGCGTTGCTGGCCGGAGAGAAACGGCTTCTCGAGATGGTCGCCCGAGGCGATTCGCTTCCGTTCATTCTTGATGCCCTCTGCCGGTTGGTCGAGGAGCTGTCCAGTGGCGCGCTCTCTTCCATCTTGTTGTTCGACCCGAATAGCAACCAACTCTCACATGGTGCGGCGCCTAGCCTGCCCAAGGCCTATGTCGACGCAATCGATGGCTTGACTATTGGCCCTTCGGCGGGCTCCTGCGGAACGGCGGCTTATCGGGCCAAACCAGTCATCGTGCCGGACATCGCCCAGGATCCGCTCTGGATCAATTATCGTCACCTCGCCTTGACTCATGGGTTGCGCTCATGCTGGTCGAGCCCAATTCTCTCCTCTGAAGACAAAGTGTTAGGGACGTTCGCGATTTATCATCGCGAGCCGCGCACGCCCACTCCACCGCAGCACGAAATCATCGACCAGATCACCCATCTGGCCAGTATCGCCCTGGAGCGGAAACAAGCGGAAGGCGCGTTACGCGCTTCCGAGCAAGTCGCCCGCGGGCAGGTCGAGGCCCTGGCGCAGAACCTGGATATTTTGGCGACAACTCCCGCGCCAGAGAGCCTTATTGGGCAAATGCTGAGCACAATCGGCCGGTTTATGAACGCGCAAAGCGTGGTCTTGTGGTTGTTAGACGACACCACTGGCTCGCTTGTTTTGCGCGCCGCGGCCGAAGGTGAAAATTTCGCGGCGATCGACCCGGAACATCCATTCCTTAAGGATCCGTGGTCGTGGAAGACGGCCCCCTGGCTCCGGGAAATATTTTTTACCGGCGTTCCGACCGTGGTGGAAGATCTGGACAATGATCCACGGGTTTCCAGCGAGACGCGCGATTATTTCAGGTCAAAGGGGACGAGGAAGCTGCTGGAGATTCCCACTCTGGTGGGCGGAGATGTGAAAGGATTCATCGGCATTCGCCATGGAGATCGGCCGGCCTATCGACCGGAGGAGATAGAGTTAGCGCAAGCGCTCGCGCACCAGGCGATGTTCGCAATTCAATTCAATCAATTTGCCGAGCAAGGCCAGCAGGCCGCCGTGCTCGAGGAACGAAATAGAATGGCCCGCGATATCCACGACACGCTCGCGCAAGGCTTCACGGGAGTGATTGTGCAATTGGAGGCGGCCGAGGATGCAATCGCGGAGGGCCAGCAGAAGGAGGTGGACAAACATCTGCATCGCGCCGCGGGGCTGGCTCGGGAAAGCTTAAGCGAGGCGCGCCGCTCGGTGCATGCGTTGCGACCGGATGCTTTGCGGCGAGCTGATCTTTGGGAGGCGCTCAAAGGAATCATCAAGCGGACTACGGCGGGAACTCCGCTGCATGCCACCTTCGAGCGGCGCGGCAAACTGCCGGAGCTTCCTCCCATCTGGCAGGAAAATCTTTTGCACATAGGGCTGGAAGCCTTGAGTAACACTCTCAAGTACGCGCGCGCCAGAAACTTTAGAACGAGCTTAAGATGCAATGCGAGCGGAGTGCGCCTGGAGCTGAAGGACGATGGCGCCGGCTTTGAGCTCAGGCATCAAACCGACGGGATGGGTCTCACCGGGATGCACGAGAGAGTGGAGCAAATGAAGGGCGAACTGGAAATTACGAGCGCGCGGGGCAAAGGAACAAATGTTATTGTCGCCTTACCTCCCAGCCGGGAGTTAATATTATGAAAACCAAAAAGGGAGGCGTGGCGACCTCCAAAAAAAATGAGAAAAAGACAGCGCCCTCGATCACGAAGACGGCGCCAAAAAAGCCACGAATCCGCGTCCTGATTGCCGACGATCACAGCGTCGTGCGAGAAGGCCTGGTTTCACTCATTGGCCGCAAAGCCGACATGAGTGTTGTGGGCGAAGCCGCTAATGGACGCGAAGCGGTTGAGCTTTGGAAACAACATCGCCCTGACGTGACGCTGCTGGATTTGCGGATGCCTGAGATGGATGGCGTTGGCGTCATCAAAGATATCCGAGGCAACGATGAAAAAGCGCGCTTCGTGGTCCTGACCACTTTCGACGGCGACGAAGATATTTACCGCGCTATCCAGGCTGGCGCGAAAGGTTACCTGCTCAAGGATGTGCCTCGCGAAGCGTTGATGGATTGCATTCGGCGCGTGCATGCGGGCGAAACCTGCGTCCCCGTGCATCTCGCGGCGAAACTGGCGGAGCGCGTCAGCGGCGAATCATTGAGCGAGCGCGAAATCGACGTCCTCAAGCTGATGGCGCTGGGAAAAAGCAACAAGGAAGTGGGTTCTGCGCTCTTTATTAGTGAAGGCACTGTGAAGTCGCACGTGAAAAGCATTTTCGCGAAGCTCAATGTTATTAGCCGGACCGAAGCGGTGGCGAACGCCACTCGCCGCGGCTTGATTCGATTGTAGGACCTTTGTCATTGTAGGGCGTCTGTGTCAGACGCCGGCTCGCAGGCGTTTCACAAGAACGCGCTGAATACTACCTCGAACGGGGGATTGCGGATCACCTCCCGAGCGGCACTGAAAAATCCCCAACGCGCGCAATGGCGGGAATCCGCTCAGGTAGAATACCTTCATGGATGAAAAATGCGCTACTCAAGAAAACAGCTATTAATCTCGCTGTTGTTTCATTGTTCGGCCTTCTGGGTGCTTGTGCCGCGACCACATCACCTAACGCGAGTAAACCTCCGTTAACGGCATCGCGAGATAGCTCCGGCCCGGTGAGGAACCCCGATATCATCGAAGGCGGAACCAGGATACCTGTCGAAACCTACTACAATTGGCCACCTATCGGAGACAGTGGCCCACGATAGGCCGGTTACGACGTTAATCATCTCGCCAGGCAGGCGAGACGAACGAACAATCTTCCAAGGCCTTCGGACATGGCAGGGACAATCTCCAATCTCGTTCTCGGGACGATGAGAGGATGGGTGGCAAGCATTGGGCTATTTGCCGTGGCCGCGAACGGCCCGGACCGATCACTGCCTGAACCGCCCCAAACGACCACGCCAGTGAGACTGGTGGCGGCATCGGATCCAGTTTCCGGCAAATCCGAATTTCGCTATCGAGGTGACAACATACCGCCGGTGATTCGGGTGCAGCCGGGAAGCCTTCTGAAGGTGGAATATAAGAATGAACTCGCCGTTCAATCGAGAGAAGAGTGCGTCGGTCATCCGTGCATGAACATGACAAATCTTCACTTCCACGGGCTGCACGTCTCGCCGAATGCGCCGCAGGATGACGTCCTGGACATGATGGCTTCACCCGGGGAGACACTGCATTATTCGGTGCAGATTCCGCCGCAGCAACCTCCAGGGCTGTACTGGTATCACACCCACTCGCATGGCGAGAGCTACGTTCAGGATCTTGATGGAATGTCAGGAGCCATTGTCGTTGACGGCATCGAAAGATACGTGCCCGAAGTTCGGCAGATGCGCGAGCGGATACTCGTGGTGCGCGATCTTGTTCTACCCAGGGATGGAGCGGAGCGAAGAACTGTGATGGACTCCGTCGCGATGCAAACCACGCAATGCGGCACCGCGCCCGAGGACCCGGAACGAGCCTTCACCGTGAACGGACGTCTCCGTCCCCAAATCGACATCGCGGCCGGAGAGCGCCAGTTTTGGCGGATTGTGAACGCCAGTCCAGATCTCTATGCCGATTTGGAAGTGGACTCGGTGTCACTTGACGTAGTGGCTTTAGACGGGATGCCGCTGGCCTACCATGACCCTTCGATCCGCCAGCGATCAATGAGCCATGTTTTGGTGCCACCGGGCGGGAGAGTGGAAGCCATCGTCACCGGACCAGCAGCGGATTCGCACGCGGCGTTGCGCTCACGCTGTTTCGATACCGGTTCTGATGGGGATTCCAATCCCGCGATGATCCTCGCCGATATCGTTTCGGCGCGGCCATCGACTTTCCAAGCCCGCCCTGCGGTCGGCGGGACCCCGGTCACCGCAATCTTCCCGCCGGCCCTTCTTAAGAAAGTCGAAACCAGTAAACCGCAGTTCGTAGTCACCTTCACGGAAGATAAAGAGGGCTTCTACATCAATGGCCAGAAATTCGAAATGAATTCCGGTCCCATGCTGACCGTGGATGTTGGTTCCCTGCAACACTGGCGCGTCATGAACCCGACCAGAGAGGTGCATCCATTTCACATCCATCAAGTCCACTTCCTGGCCTATGCCGCCGGCGAAAAGCCAGTGAAAGATCCTGCATGGGTCGATACGGTAAATGTTCCCTATGGCAGCTCGGTGGATCTGGTAATGGATTTTACCGATCCCATTATTCGCGGCATGTCCCTCTTCCACTGTCATCTGCTCAAGCACGAAGATAAGGGCATGATGGCGAAAATTCTGTTCCGATAACAAGACGCGATCACCATCGCAACACACCGCAACATAAGGAGAAAACATGATTAAGAAAATTTCCTACCTCGGTCTCGGCACCATGGGCAGCGGCATGGCGTCGAACCTTCTCAAAGCCGGCTACGAACTTACCGTCTGGAATCGCAGCCCTGAGAAATGCGAACCGTTCGCCAAAAAAGGCGCCCGCGTCGCTGCTACTCCAGCCGACGCCGTGCGCGATGTCGAGCTGGTCATGTACAGTTTGAGTAACGATCAGGCGGTCGAGGAAGTTGTCTTTGGCGAGAGAGGAATTCTAAGTGGAAGCAAAGAAGGCCAGATCGCGATCGACATGAGCACGGTCGTTCCGGCGACCAGTTTGCGAGAGCTGGAAGCTTATGCAAAACAGGGAGTGGATTTTCTCGACGCGCCGGTCTTTGGCAGCAAAAAGGAATCCGCGCAGGGAAAGCTTTGGGTTATGGCTGCCGGTAACAAGACCATTTTTGAAATGGTGAAGCCGGTCCTGGAGCATCTGGGGCAAACCGTTCACTACCTTGGCAGGAACGGAAACGCCGCAGCCATGAAGCTGGTGGGAAACCTCATGGTAGCGCTGGAATTGGAAGCGCTCGCGGAAGGGCTGGTCCTCGCGCAAAAGGCCGGGCTGGATCTAAACACGGTAATGGAAGTCGTGAAGGTTGCCGACTTCCGCTCGCCGCTGCTGGTGAGCAATGGTCAGAATATCTTGAAGCGCGATTTTTCTCCCAGCTTCGCCCTCAAACTCATGCTCAAGGACGCGGGCCTCATTAAGAAATTTGGTGAGAGCCTGGAGTCACCCATTCCGGCGCTGCGCGTGGTCGAAAAAAATCTCGCATCGGCCGTGGCGCTTGGTTTCGGAAAAGAAAACGCCTCCGCTGTAATCAAGGCGCTCGAAAAAGAAGCGGGCGTCGAAGTGAGCGGGCGCTGATCGCCGGCCCCTAAAACCGGTCTCTCGAAAGAGGGAGACGCCGCCAGTCCTTACGGGTGAAGAAAAAATCCCACCCATGCGCCATCGCAGCTCGCTCATCACAGGGCGTAACTTCATCTCATGAAAATGAATCGCTCACGCATCGCAGCCATATCTTTGGGGGTCGTCCTGGCTTGCTCTCTCCTCGGGGTGGTCATCGCATTTGTCAGTGACCTGCTCGTTCAGTGGGCTCTCTAATTTTAAGGCGCCGATGAACCGACCGTCTCTGGTTAGCAGATGAGAAGAATATTATGTGGATCATTCGCCTAGCTCTTAATCGGCCCTATACCTTTGTCGTAGCAGCGCTGCTTCTACTCCTGGTCACGCCATTCGTGCTCATTAAGACCCCTACTGACATTTTTCCGTCCATTAACATCCCCGTAGTCAGCATTATCTGGAGTTATAACGGGCTGAGCGCGCGAGAGATTGAGCAGCGCATCATTTACACGCAGGAACGCGCGCTGACCACCACGGTCAACAACATCGAACATATCGAGTCCACCTCTTACGATGGGATTGGGATCATCAAACTCTACTTTCAGCCGGGCGTTACCATTTCCACCGCCGTCGCTCAAGTCACCGCCGTTTCCCAAACGATCCTAAGGCAGCTTCCCGCGGGTGCGACCCCGCCGCTCATCATTCAGTACGACGCCGCCACCGTTCCGGTCCTGCAATACGGCGTCGGCAGCAACACGCTTTCCGAGCAACAGACCTTTGACCTCACGCTCAATCAGATTCGTGTCGGTTTAGTCAGTGTTCCAGGCATCGCGATTCCTTTCCCTTTCGGCGGCAAGCAACGGCTTGTCTCGGTGGATCTCGATCTGAGAAAGCTTCAGGAAAAAAACCTGACGCAAACCGATGTAACGACCGCGATCAACAATCAGGCGCTGGTTTTCCCCAGCGGCACGACCAAGTTTGGCGCGACGCAATTCCCAATCGACATCAATACTTTTCCGACGCGGATCGACAACCTGAACGATCTGCCGATCAAAGTAGTCGATGGCACGCAGATTCGAGTCGGCGACGTGGCCCAGGTGCGTGACGGCTACGATCCGCAACAAAACATCGTCCGGCAGGATGGGGTTCGCAGCACTCTGCTGAGTGTCTTCAAGAGCGGCACGGCTTCCACACTGAGCGTCGTGTCGGGAGCGAAACAGGCGATGGCCAACGTCCTGAAAACCGTTTCGTCCGCGGTCCAGGTCAAGGAGTTCGCCGATCAATCGCTCTTTGTCAGCGCCGCGGTTAGTGGCGTGGTAAGAGAAGGTGCCATCGCCGCCGCTTTGACTGCGCTGATGATCCTTTTGTTTCTCGGCTCGTGGAGGAGCACGATCATCATTGCCGTTTCGATCCCGCTCGCGGTGCTGTCATCCATCGCGGCCCTCAGCCTGATCGGCGAAACAATTAACCTGATGACGCTTGGAGGGCTTGCCCTCGCCGTCGGCATTCTCGTGGATGACGCGACCGTGACAATCGAGAATGTCGAGCGTCACATGAGCCTGGGCGAAAAGCTCGAGGACGCGATCATGAAGGGCTCGGGCGAAATCGCTCTGCCGGCGTTCGAGTCGACGTTGTGCATCTGCATCTTGATTGTCCCGATGTTCCTTCTTTCTG
>JBEEHO010000092.1:0-3407 GCA_041167425.1 Verrucomicrobiota bacterium
GAGCAGGCCACCTCCATGGATTGCAGCTCGGTCAGGTCGACGACCAATCTGAACCGGGGGTCCAGAATCGTTAACGCCAGTCGGACTTCCTCAGCGCAACGCCGCGTTTCGTCCGACGTCACCTGGCCGCCGTATGAGATCGTCAGGGTATCACGCGGTTGATCGAGTTTGACGGTGAACATTCTTTCTTAGCCTTATTCAGCACCGCGCAGCGAAAGCCCAATGATGCAGGCGTAACCGGCGATCGTGAGCATCGTAACAAGCACAATGAGATATTCCATAGTGATTCCTTTCACGCGGCACTTTCATCTTTTCAGGAGCCGGCGGCTCACCGCTCTTTGGCTTTGGCTGGTCGAAAATTGCTATCAGCAGTTTCATCTGGCCACCCGTGGGAAATCGGGAGCAATTGATCTACCACTCGGGATGCGTGAGACACTCCCAGATGATGACAAGGTAAAGCGCGGCCACCGCCGTTGTTCCGATAGCAATCAGGTAATTCATAATTTTCCTTTGGGCTGAAGGGTATGACCGCGCGAGAGAGTTCGCCCACCGCAGGTTGGGTTTAGCTGTGCGGAAATTGTGCTCGTGCCCGGCGCTGAGCAAAAAGCGCACAACGTTTCACAAGCACCAGCGCGCGGTTTTTTTAAGGAACAATCCTGCGCGAATATTGCGAGCCTGCGGTGGGTTAGCCATCGCTCTCTTCCGGGAAGCGCGTTGACACAAAATCGCGGGCGCGGCACGATCCGCCCATGCCGAAAACGAAGTCCGTGGGCGGCACGATGCCGAACAAACAGCTCGTGGAGATGTTGCTCCGCTCGCGCCTGTTTCGCGACTACGAGAGCGTCTTCACGAAGGCGACCGGCCTGCCGCTGGCCCTGCGCCCCTTGGAATACTGGCAACTCGAGCATCACCAGAAGACCAACGAGAACCACTTTTGCGCTCTGCTGGCCGAGCGTCCCGCCACGCTCGCGGTTTGTTTGCAATCGCATGCCGAAATTATCCAGCACACCGGCATAACCCCGCGCACGGAGACCTGCCCATTCGGTCTCACCGAGACGGCCGTGCCTGTCCGGCTCGGCGAAGAAACCATCGGCTTTCTCCGGATCGGCCAGGTGTTGCGGCGTTCAGCGATTCAAGCGGACAAGACGCGAGCGGCCTCCAGGCTTAAGGAATGCGGGGTCCCGTTTGCCGGCGGAATCCGCAAAGCATGGGAAGCGACGCCGATCATTCCGAAGGACAAATACGGCGCGATCGTGCGGCTCCTCACATTTTTTGCCGAGCAACTTTCCGCGCTCATCAATCAGATCGTTCTCGAGAAACAGAACGCCGAGCCGCCCCTCGTGCAGAAAGCGCGTGCATATATTCTGCAACATAGAAGCGAGCCGCTTTCTCTGGCGGTCGTCGCACAAGCCTCGGGCGCAAGCGTGTTTCACTTCTGCAAGGTGTTCAAAAAATCCACCGGCCTGAAATTTACTGACTACGTCGCGCGGATGCGACTAGAAGACGCCAAGACGCAGCTCGTAAATCCAAGCCGTCGCATCAGCGAAGTCGCCTACGACGTCGGGTTTCAATCGCTCACGCAATTCAATCGGATGTTCAAACGCGTTTTCGGCCAATCCCCTACGGAATTCCGCGCGAGTCTGCATTCCCGCCTGCGCAAAAGCAAAGCGGCGTAGACCGCCAGCTTAGCCGGAACAAACTGCACTGGCAGTCGTTGTCGCGCGGGACGCACAGCTGCCGCAATCGCCGGCGCATTTGTGAGCGGCACGTTTGTGTCGGTTGGGATAGACATGGCCCCAGGCGTCGCAGGAGCAGAAACTGGATGCGCAGTCGACCGGCCAGACATCCTCGATTCGGGCGACCAGGTGAGCGGCGGTGAATGGTTTCGCGATACAAGCAGCCGCTCCGTGCCTGCGAGCGATCGGCGCCATTTGGAATTGCTCGAAACCGGTCACGACAATCACCGGCGGCGCGGTTTCGTGGACGGTGATCGCTTCCAAGATTGCCATGCTGTGGATGCCGGGATCGAGGTCGATAATGACGAGGTCGATATCCGCGAGGCCGCTCCGGAGAAGTTCGAACGCTTGCTTTGCATCGGTGGCTCTTAGCAAAAGCAGACCCGCGCGCACCGCGGCCTCCGCAATCGTCGCATTCGAGTCACTCATTTCCCTGGCTATCAAGAGCGCTTTTGCTTTCATGTCGCTAGTGGAGCGTCAAGCACGCCTTCTCGCTCCACCGCGATTGTCATTTGCCATGCAAAAATTGCGCAGCGCCGAGAAATTATCCAACCGCTAGCCGGTGTGAACGCATGAAATTCTCGACGATCGCTCTACTCGTGTGTGCTTCAATATTACCGGGTTGCTCGCGGACTGGCGCGCCGCCGAAGATCGTTGAAATCACCGGCGATGACTTCATGAAGTTCAGCGTGATGAGTTTCGAAGCGAAAGCCGGACAACAAGTGACCGTGCGGCTGAAGAACATTGGCGAGTTGCCGAAAGAGGCGACGGCCCACAACTGGGTGTTGCTGGCGCGAGATGCTTACCCGCCGAAGTTTGTCGAGTTGGGAATGACGCATCCTGAGCGCGATTACATCCCATTCGAGCAAGAGTTCTACGTCCTGGCGAAAACAAAGCTGCTCGGCCCGGGGGAATCGGACAGCGTGACGTTCACGGCGCCGGGCGTTCCTGGAGCGTACGATTATATCTGCACGTTTCCGGAGCATTATGCCGGCGGCATGAAAGGCGTGATGACGGTGCGCCCCTGAGCGCGGGTGGCGGCCCTTCGTTAGCGGATTAATTGCCTGACAAACTGTCCGAGGGTCGTCAGTCCGATCAAGAAAACCAGCACGAGCACGATTTTGCGGAAGCTTTTCTGCTGGATCTTGTTCAACAAGAGCTTGCCGGTGTAGGAACCGGCGAACGCGATGACGAAAAGCGCCGGAACAAACCAAAAGGATTCAACGGCGAGAAAACCGCTGCGCAAATAGATAATCATCCGGCTGAAATCCACGCCAGAATCGATCGCGGCCGAAGTGGCGACGAAAACATTTTTCTCCAAGTCGAAAGCTCCGAGCGCGAGACCGCGGATTGCGCCGCCCGTGCCGATCAACCCGGCCAGGAAACCGGCAGCCCCGCCGGCCGTGACGGCATTCAATGGCCGCGGCGACAGTTTCGCCCTGGGCCGGAGCAAGAAAAACGCGCTGAACGCGATCAGGAAAAGTCCAAGGATCAGCTCGGTGTATTTAAATTCGAGTCTCGCGCTCAAATAGGCGCCGACAATTACGAAGATCGTGCTTGGGATTCCCAACAGAAGAAGCAGGCGCCATTGCACGTGGCTCCGAAAGAGAACCAGTTTCGCCGCGTTGCTGAACACATGGAGAATGCTGGTGAGCGCCAGGACCTGGTGAA
>JBEEHO010000093.1:0-3429 GCA_041167425.1 Verrucomicrobiota bacterium
TCCTGGGCAAACCGATCAGCATTTACGAGCTGATTAAAGGCATCGAAGAGAACCTGCCCGCGGGGGTCTCGAATTCGCACAGGAGTCGAGCGCAGATGGTGTGACCCATTTCTTGCCGACGGAAGGAAGGGCGATGGAAATTCACCAGATCAGATATTTCGTCGCCGTCGCGGACAAAGGCAGCTTCTCCCGAGCGGCTTTGCGCGAGCATGTGGCCCAGCCCTCTCTCAGCCAGCAAATCCAAAAATTGGAAGCTGAGATGGGGGAAAGGTTGTTCGATCGCCTGCCGAAGTCCGTCGTCCTGACCGATGCCGGCAATTGCCTGCTCGATTTCGCGCGAACAATCCTGATCGACATTGCCAATGCGCGCCGGTGTGTCGACAACTTAAAACGCGACGTCACCGGCCGATTGGTGGTTGGGGCCATTCCTACGATCGCGCCGTACGTGTTGCCCGCCATGATCGCGAATTTTCAACGGTCGAATCCGAAAGTTAACGTTGAAATCCTGGAGGACACGACGGAAAACCTGGCCCTGCGATTGGAGGATGGAACGCTCGACGCAGCGATCATGTCGGATTGCGACGAGAGTCCCGCCCTGGAACGGCACGTCCTTGGTAAAGAGCCTCTCCTGCTCTTGCTGCCGGCGAAACACCAGCTCGCCAAAAAGAAAAAGATCCACTGGAGCGATTTGAAATCGCAAAAGTTTCTTCTCTTACACGAAATGCATTGCCTTTCGACCCAGATCCACGAACTCCTGGCGATCCATCAACTTCGGCCCGAACCCGTCGTAAGAGGCGCCCAGCTCGCGACGATCGCGCAGATGGTCGCGGCCGGTATGGGAGTAACGTTGGTCCCGGAAATGATGATCGCGAGCGACCGTGCGGCTGGTTGCGTCGCCTTGCCCTTTGCCTCCTCGGTTCCTGTTCGCGAGATTAATTTGCTGCGCAATCCTCTCCGCCTCGAAAGCAAGGGCGCGGCGGCGTTCCGACGCGGCGCGGTGGCTGCCTTCTCCCCGTAATAACCGCATGCCGATTGTTTTATTTCAGTGTGTTCATCGCCTGGACCAGCGGGAACCACGGCCAGACCACGGCAACGATCATTACCACTCCCCAAAGAACGAGATCGGCGAAATAGCCGCGCTCCCGTTGCCGGTAACGTTTACTCACGAAACGAGAAGCGCGCAGGCGCATCAGAGTCATAGTTTTCATTCAAATCACCTCCTTCAGTGTATACCCCATGCGACATCACTCGGCGCGACGATGGCCATACTTTGTGCGACTAGCGGTGATAGGAGCGGCCTATACCCGCCGAGATATCCTGACGACGCGAAAGCGCAATGTCGCCGGCCAAAACCGCGACATACATCGAGCGCGGCGGTTTGCGCTTTACCAGTTGGCCTCACCCAGGTAGCAATGGCTCAGGGCTTGAGAGGGTAGGGCACGGAAATAGGTAGGTTCTGCGATGCACACCTCAAATGCGCTGGATCCGCAGTCGCCACAGGCGCGCGCGATTTACGATTTGGGGATAGTTTCAGCGATTGTCTTCGTTCTCATTTTCGTCGTGGTGGCGGGTGCGATCGCCTACGCGATCTTTCGTTTCCGGGGACGCCACGGTGAGCCCGATCCGAAGCAGTTCGCGGGAAGCGAGAAAGTGGAAATCATCTGGACGGCGATTCCGTTTCTGATCGTCGTGTTTCTTTTTGCGCTGACGCTGCGCGGAATGAATCGCGCCGATCCGGCGCCAGCGCCCCGCCCCGATCTGGTGGTGACAGGACATCAATTCTGGTGGGAAGTGCAGTACCCCGCGTCTGGAGCGGTAACAGCGAACGAGATTCACATTCCGGCCGGCAAACCTTTATCGGTGCGCTTGGAGTCGAAGGATGTGTTGCACGAGTTTTGGGTGCCGGAATTGGCGCGTAAAATGACGACCGTGCCTGGCCAGCCAAACCATATTTGGCTGCAAGCCGACAAACCCGGCGTTTACATCGGCACTTGCTCGGAATTTTGCGGCATCCAACACGCCTGGATGCGCATCCTGGTTGTGGCGGAAGAACCTTCGAAGTTCGAAGAATGGCAACGGACGCAATTGCAGCCCGGCCCGGCTGCGAAAACCGACGCCGCAGCCAAAGGCCTCGCTTTGTTTCAGACATCGACCTGCATGAATTGCCACGCTATCCGGGGGGTGTCCGGAGCTGATGCGACTGTGGCCCCGGATCTCACCCACGTCGCCAGCCGCCAGCAACTAGGGGCGGGGATCTTGGAAAACAGTCCGGCAAATATGCGGCGCTGGCTGAAGAACCCGCAGCACATCAAGCCGGGAGCGCTCATGCCGGATTTCAATTTCACCAACCAGGAGCTCGCCGAACTCGGAGAATACCTGAGCACATTGCGATGAACGGCACGACCGCCACGACCACCCTGGCACCGCTGTTAGATCCTGCGGTTCGGGCGCACCATCGGCTGGCGTGGCTTTCCACAGTCGATCACAAACGCATCGCGATTCTCTACATCCTGACCGGTCTCTTCTTTTTCGCGATCGGAGGGCTCGAGGCCCTGCTAATGCGTCTGCAACTGGCCGTCCCGAACAATCATTTTCTTCAGCCCGACACCTACAATCAACTCTTCACCATGCACGGCACGACGATGATTTTTCTCGTCGTGATGCCGATATTGTTCGGCTTTGTAAATTATTTCCTTCCGTTGCAAATCGGCGCGCGCGACATGGCTTTCCCGCGCCTGAACGCACTTGGTTTCTGGCTGGTGCCATTCGGCGGAATTCTTTTGCACTTCAGCGTGCTTGCTGGCGGCGCGCCCGCGGTCGGCTGGTTTTCCTACGCGCCTTTGAGCGAGACGCCGTATTCTTCAACGGCCGGCGTCGATTACTGGGCGGTCGCGCTCTTCGTGCTCGGGATTGGATCGGTCAGCACGGCGATCAATATCATTGCGACTGTTATCTCGCGGCGGGCGCCGGGAATGACAATGCGTCGTCTTCCTCTCTTTACCTGGATCAATTTCGTCAATGCCTTCATGGTCATTCTCGCGCTGCCGGTTTTAAACGCCGGGCTGGCGATGCTCCTGATCGATCGGCAGCTCGAAGGACACTTTTTTCTGCCCTTCCATGGCGGCTCGGCGGTTCTGTGGCAGCACATCTTTTGGGCGTTCGGTCACCCGGAAGTCTATATCATCGTGCTTCCAGCCTTTGGGATCGTGTCGGAAGTAATTCCGGTTTTTTCCCGGAAACCAATTTTCGGCTACGAGTTTGTCGCCGGCTCGACAGTCGCGATCGCGATTCTGAGCATGAGTGTGTGGGGACACCACATGTTTACGGTCGGGATGGGCCGGGAAGCCAACTCGTTTTTCGCCCTTGCCTCACTGCTGATCGCAATTCCAACCGGCGTCAAAGTGCTCAATTGGTCGGCGACAATGATCG
>JBEEHO010000094.1:0-11084 GCA_041167425.1 Verrucomicrobiota bacterium
CGCAGTAAATCTTGTTCTCCGTCACATAACTTTGGACCCATTGGATCTGGGGACCCATGTTCCTTAATACTCCGCACGATTTCTGCGAAATGGATTGGAGCTGCTCCGGTGAGAGCCTGCCTGCTTCCGGGATCTCGCGCTCAATGACGTATTTTGGCATAAGTGGTTTGTTCGTTGTTTACTTAGCGGCTGGTTTTCGTGGGAAGTTATTACTGGTCTCGTGAGACGCAAGCGACCCTTCAAAGGAGCTTCCTGCTTTTGCGTTCATGCTTCTAAGCCTCGGTCTTGGTAGAGGCCGAGCACATTTCCCGCGGGGTCGCGAAACCGCGCGGTGATTTCCGGCGCGTCCGCGCCAATGGGTTGCACGATCTCACCGCCCTGGGCGGGGAGGGTCTCCATGGTCGCGGCCACGCTGTCGACCATGATGTGAATGAGCAACCCTGGCGATGTAGCCGGCGGGCGGCCGGTGACCCAGGTGCCGCTCACCTGGCCCACTCCATCGTCGAACGCGATCGCGCCGTCACCGCGTTTTCTGATCTTCCAGCCGAAGACCTTTTCGTAGAATTCAGCGGAGCGCTGGACATCGGTCGCGGGAATCTCGACGTAGCAGATTTTGCCGTTTCCCAGGGTTGGAGTCATAAGGTGCCTTTGGTTGTCGTCTTGGTCTAAGGCCGCCGGGCGGGAGCGTCAATCACGTCATCATTCCGGGATATTCCTCTCGACAGATTTCTCTTTTGGGTTGGACGCATGCTCGCGAAAGCTTTCGGAGTCCGGCATGTGAGTGCCCTGTTGCCTTCGGCCGATTCAAAATCCCGAAGACCTGCGCAGGACCGCGATTTTCGCCGCTCAATTCGCTGGATGCGCCGCGAATCCATTGCTAGAATAAGTCTCCTCTCGGGGACAAGTTTGGAAAAAGAAAATGGCATCCGAGAAAGAACCTCCACCGCAAAGCGAGCCTGAGAAAAAGGGCGGGAGCCGCAGTGATGGTGCGCCAGCCGGCGAGCCGCGCCGCGATTCAGGTTCAGCGTCCGAGCAGCAGGCAGACGTCAATCGGGACGCGGAACGAGTCGTGGCCGACAAGGCCAAGCGCCAGAGTCGCAGCGACTCCGACGCTTCCCGTGATCTCGGCCGGGCGGACGTGGGCCGGAGCGGCGCCGAACGCCAGGCGGAGGGAGACGAAAGACTGCGCGTCGAGAGAGAAACCTCGGATGAAGCCATCGACGCCGAAAGATTCCGCACTGACGCCGCCACCGAGATGGGACGGACCCATCATCAGGCCTCCGCCAGATCGTCCGCCGACTTGTTATCCCAGGAACAAGAGAGCCACCGCAAAACCCGGACGGATCTCACGACGAGGGAAGAGTTCCTGGCCATCGTCAGCCATGACTTGAGAAATCCACTCAATCACATCTCGATGGCCGCCCAGGAACTATCCGAAGAGCCGGGCGAGCCGCAGGACGTGAAAGAGATCGCCGCCTCCATCAAGAGAAGCGCCGGCGAAATGCTCCGGCTCATTCAAGATCTGCTGGATCTCGAAAGAATAGCTGTCGGCAAGCTGGTCCTCCACTACGAGAAGCATGACATTTGCGAAATCATAAAGGAAGCCGTGGGCGATTTCAAAAAAGACGCCGCGGCCAAAGGCATCACCTTGACCGCGAAACCTGAAATCGGGTGTGATGAGGTGTTCTGCGATCGCAGCCGCGTCCAGCAGGTCTTGTCGAATCTGATTGGGAACGCCATCAAGTTTACGCCGGCGAAAGGTCACATCAGCGTCAGTTGCATGCGCACCGGGGAAGGCAAGGACGTGCAGGTTTCCGTGAGCGATACTGGCGCGGGCATCGCCACGGAGAAGATTGAAAGTATTTTCCAGCGCTTCTCGCAGATCAACAGCCGCGATCGTCGCGGCATCGGACTAGGTCTCTACATTGCCAAGATGATGGTCGAAGAACACCCCGGCAGAATCTGGGTCGATTCGAAAGTCGGAGAAGGCAGCACGTTTCACTTCACTCTGCCCGTTCGCTCTAGTCCGACAGCATAGGCCGCACTGTAGCCGCCGATATTTTTCCTCCGCAGATTGCGCAGCGTGCAGAACAAAGTCGCCTTCGGCATGAAAGGAGGAAAAGTTCACCGGCAGGGCTTATAGCCCGGAGGTCAACTCGCGACGCGGACGAGAAGCTTGCGGCCTTTGAACTGAATGCCGTTCAGCTTCTTTAGCACCAGTGCGACTCTTGGTTCGGCGATGTCGACCAGAGTTTTCGTCGCTTGTAAGTGGATCGCGCCGATCTCACCTTTCGGAATGGCGGTGACTCCGGCGATCACGCCGACGAAATCACCGGGCTGGACCGCGTGAGCCCGTCCCGCGTTGAAGGCGAGGCGCACCATGCCTGGCTCGTGCGAGACGGTGCCGGCTTCTTCGCGCGGACCGGAATGTTCGGGCGGCTCGCGGCGGTTGCGCCGGGGCCGTTCGTAATCGTCGCGGCTGCGCTCGCGCCGGTCACGCGCCGCTGGGTCTGGAGCGCGAGCGGAGCGATCAAGAGCAGGTTCATGATCACGAGCAGGACGGCGCGTGGACGCGTGGCGATCCTCGGGGATGGCTTCCGCTCCGCGCGCTTTGTCTTCGCCTAACAAGTGGAACAGCGCGGAGGCTATGTCAGTCGGCGAATAATTCTGCTCGAGTAATCGATCGAGCAATTCGTCGTGCCGTTTGTATTCGCCTTTCTCCAGTGTCTCGCGCAACGCATCGGCGAAAGCAGTGGCGCGCTTGCCTTCCACTTCCTCGGCCGAGGGAATTCTTTCGCGCCGGATACGGCTCCTAGTGAAACGCTGGATGTTTTCCAGCCGGTAGATTTCGCGGCCGGCGACGAACGTGACCGCCTTGCCGCCTTTGCCCGCGCGCCCGGTCCGGCCGATGCGATGGACGTAATCCTCGCCGTCGTGTGGCAGGTCGTAGTTAAAGACGATCTCGATGTCTTCCACGTCGAGGCCGCGCGCGGCGACATCGGTGGCGACGAGGAACTCGACCTTCCGTTTGCGGAACCGGCCCATGACGCGCTCGCGCATCGCCTGGGTCATGTCGCCATGCAGTTTGTCGGCGCCATACCCGCGCGCGATGAGATGCTCGGTCAATTCGTCCACCATCATTTTCGTCGCGCAGAAAATGATCGCGAGCTTCACGTCCTCGAGATCGATGAGCCGGCAAAGCACTTCGAGTTTCGACCTGCGATCGACTTCATAATAGACCTGCTCGATCGCGGGCACGGTCATCGCTTCGGCTTCGACCCGCACGTTCACGGGATTGCGCGTGAAGGTCTGAATCAAATTCTGGATGGGCCGCGGGATGGTGGCGGAAAAGAAAACGGTCTGCCGTTTCTCCGGCACCTGGCGCAGGATCGTCTTGATGTCGTCGACGAAGCCCATGTCGAGCATCCGATCGGCTTCATCGAGAATGACCATCTTGATCTGGTCGAGCTTCAGGCTTTTGCGCTCGAGGTGATCCATCACGCGGCCCGGAGTGCCGATGATAATTTGCGCGCCGGCATGCAGGCCCTTGAATTGCCGCTCGTACGATTGGCCGCCGTAGATCGGCAATTCGCGCACGCCTCGCTTGAAAAACGCCAGCTTCGCAATCTCTTCCGCGACCTGGACAGCGAGCTCCCGCGTCGGGCAAAGAATCAGAACCTGGGGCGCGCGAATACTGGCGTCGACGGCCTGGATCGCCGGAATTCCGAACGCGGCCGTCTTGCCCGAGCCGGTCTGGGATTGTCCAACGACATCCGCGCCTTCGAGCAGGACAGGAATCGCGGCCGATTGAATGGGCGAAGCTTCTTCAAACCCCATCCGCTCGATCGCCTTCAGGATTTCCGGTGCAAGCCCCAGCTCCGCGAAAAGTTTCTTCTGCATAACGAACTAGAGCACGGCACAACGGAAGACGCTTCGAATGATGTGACCCGCTCTGTATTGTAGCCGCCTCGCTATGCGAGGCGTGGGGTGGCCCGCAGATTTTCGCAGGGAACGCTGGCTTTCGCCAAAAGCTCCAAGCACCAACATCCAAGCAGCAGAGAAAACACCAAGCTCCAAACATCAATGGGCGCGCGGCAGACGGGTTTGGAGCCAGGATGTTGGAACTTTGGAGCTCCTCTCATTCATCGATCGCGATGGAAACTCGGTCCTTATCGATCAACCCGTCGACAGCCAGCCGAACATGAAGAGTAAAACGGCGAGAAAAACGTAAAGCCCCGCCGACCGCAAAGGGGGCCTGACATGAGTTGTTGCCCATGTCGACTGGGACGATTGTTTCGCCGCCGACTCCGCTAATCTTGAATCTCGGCCTCGACCAGCTTCGCCAGGAGAATGAGTGATTCTTGCCAGCCGAGATAGCACATTTCCGCGGGGATGGCCTCGGGCAAGCCTTCCTGCACGATGCTCATCTCAGTGCCGCAGTCGACCTTCTTCAGGTCAATCGTCGTCTGGATTTCCCCAGGCAGGTTTGGGTCGTCGAACTTGTCGGTGTAGCGGATGCGTTCGTGGGGCTTTAGCTCGAGATATTCGCCGCCGAAGGAATGACTCGCGCCGGTGGTGAAGTTAGTGAACGACATTTTGAAGGTGCCGCCGACTTTCGCTTCCAAGTGGTGCACCTTGCCGGTAAATCCGTTTGGCGGAAGCCATTTGGCCTTTGCATCCGCATCCAGGAACGCCCGGTAGATCTTCTCGGGTTCAGCACGGATAATACGATGAAGGCGGATGGTGTTCGTGGACATGAGGACTACTCCTTGGGTTTGGCGATGCGCGCAACTTCGCTCCGCGAAGCTTGGCGGAGAGTCCTCACACAACGGACACAAAGGCACACAACGAAATTGGAGAGGCCGACTGGCATAATAATTTCATTCCCGTTGTGAACCTTCGTGACCTTCGTGTGAGATCTTTGCCGGCTGGATTCGGTTCTGAGTGGGTCCTGCGAGGGCGGTGTCTGACACAGACACCCTACAATTCGCGGTTAGCATTTCGCCGACTTGCGCTTCTTGCCGATGGCGCCGCGTTTCTGCACCTTGCGGATGGAGTCGGGCGCAAAGGGGACCTGGCATGAGGTGTTCCCCTTGTCCACGCTCACTGGGCCGATCTTTTCGGCGGTCTCGATGGCAGGATCGGTTAGCGGTTGCACGTAGGAACCGACCGCGATAACAAAGGAGTTCATTTGCGACCGCACGTCGTTATCTGCCTGATGGATGCTTTTCCGCACTCGCTCCAGGAGGCGTTTCAACTCCGCCAGATCGAGTTCCGAGTCGTCCTTGATGGAGACGAGGCTCCGCAAGGTCGCCCAGCCGGCTTCGGCGGTGAGTGCCTTCTTGGAATCGATCCACTCCAACGCCAGCTTCCACCCATGCGGACTGCCCGCCGCGACCCAGGCCACAGTGGAACTGGCGAGCGGGCTATGGGTCGTGTTCGCAATCCAGCGGTTCAGATCCTTCTTCGTCATCCGCGCGTCGTCGGCGATCAACCCAGCCAGGTACATTGCGTCATAGTTACCGGTGTCGTAAAGGTCGAGCGCAAGCTCGTAATCGTTCCTGATGCGCTTCTGAATTTTTTGCAGGTCACTGATCTTGACGCCAAAGCAAGGCTCTTTCACGCCGTGGTTAAACATCACCCGTTTGTAGCTGTCGCTGCCCAGGGGCTTCAGCTGTGCTAGAATTTCTTTTGCGGTCATAAGGTTTCTCCGGCCTGACGATATAGGTGTTAGACGTTCCTGGTAGCTGCGGGAAAACTGATCGCTCGCACGGACGCAATGAAGCCAATGGCGATCAAGGTCACTCGAAACCAATCCCAAATGATCCAACGCCGTGCCAGTTGGATGGACTCGGCTTCACTGGCAACGATCTTACCGGTAGCTGTCCCATAGAGCTGATGAATCATGGGCCAGAACACGGTAGGTGTAATAGCCCAGATAATGAGAAACATAACCAGACCGAGCCAAAGCCAGAAACGCAGCTGACCCGGTGTCCTCCAACCGCTGATAAGAGCGCCAAGAACGCCGAGCGCCATAACGGCAGAGAGTGGCTGGAAGAAATCACCGGGGTTAATGGGGAACCGCGAGCCATAAGGCAGGAGCACCAACGAAACCGGGGGCGCTGCGCTCCATGCTCCGGCGACCACGAGCAGATCAAATAGCTTTGCGCCCAGACCAATTCCCCAGCCGACCACTGACATCCAGAGAAAGAACTGCATCACGCATAGTCGCCTGAACATTCGTGGCTCTCGCCCCTGGAAATCTGTGGTCATGGAAGATTGGCTTAGAGATTTAACGAGACAACATCAGCGACCGCTGGCGGGGGCGAGCTTAATTTGCGATGGAAGCGGACGCTTTGTCATAGGAGCAGCTAGGGGTTAATGTTCAATTCGCATGCGAACGCGATGCCCCTTCTACGGGGGCAATAACGCGATCGCCCTATCTCTGGCCTGGCGGGCATCCGTGACGCCTTTTCGGAATTTCGCTTCAGCTTGTTGAAGCTGATTTGGCGTCGGTTTGGCGATAAAGGCATCGTTCCAATAAGCATTGAAATCCTGCCGGATAAGTTCCTCGTAGGATTTCGTGATGATATCAGTGTCGGTCATACGGGGATTCTAGCGTCAGATGTTGCGACATGTCGATTACTCGCCGCTTCATTTTTTACGAAAAGTAAACGTGCCCGCGTAAAATACAGCGGCCTGAGATGAACCCATTTCCCCTCGTGCCGGGCGCATGACGGAGCCGTGGGATGGAATGAAAAAGTTTACGCTTCTCGTTTCCTCTGTTCTCTCTACATTGAGGGCAGCCGTCGCACGATCCTGCTGGATCTTGCGTGATTCGTTTCCATGAATAATCAACCGCCCGCTGTCATTAATCTCAATATTCCGCGTCCGCCCCTGCTGGTGATCGGCGCCGTCCTGGCGGCGGTGATGATCCTGATTGTGCTCTGGACGACCTACTACACGGTGGCGGCGGAGTCGGAAGGTGTGGTCCTTCGTTTTGGGAAATTTCTCAAAACGGTGGAGCCGGGCCTGCACTTCAAGCTGCCGCTCGGGATCGATGAGGTGACTGTGCTCCCGACGCGGCGACAGTTGAAGCTCGAGTTTGGTTTCTATACTTCGGGCTACACCAATCCCGACCAGCCGACCCGGGAACAGGTGGAAGAGAAATCGATGGTCACGGGCGACTTGAACGCGGCTCTGGTGGAATGGGTGGTCCAATACCGGATCGACGATCCGAAGGAGTATCTCTTTGATGTGCGCAATCCGGGACAGACCTTGCGTGACTTATCGGAGGCGGCGATGCGGGAGGTAATTGGCGATCGGACTGTGGATGAAGTAATCACGATCGGCCGGCAGGATATCGAGATCTCGGCTTTGACCCGGATGCAGGACCTGGCCAAGCGCTACAAGCTCGGGGTGCGGGTGGACCAGGTGCAGCTCAAGAACGTGAATCCGCCGCGCGAAGTCCAGGCTTCCTTTAATGAGGTGAACAAGGCGCAGCAAGACCGCGAGAACGCAATCAATATTGCCAACGGCGATTACAACGAGGCCGTGCCGAAGGCCAAAGGCCAGGCCGACCAGACGATTCGCGGGGCGGAAGGTTACCAGTTCAAGCGCGTGAACGAGGCGGAAGGCGACGTGGCTTCCTTTAACGCGATGCTCGAGCAATACATCAAGGCGCCCGAGATCACGCGCACGCGCCTTTACCTCGAAACGATGGGCGACGTCCTGCCTTATGTAGGATCGAAGATTATCATCGACGATTCGATGAAGCAGCTTCTGCCCATCCTGCCGCTCTCGTCCAAACCCGTGGAGGCCAAATGAACAAGCGCGGCTGTCTTATCTTGCTGGCTATCGCAGTTGCATTCCTGCTCCTGCGCGCCTTGTTCGGTTCCTTCTACGCGGTGCACCAGACGGAGCAGGTGATAGTAACTCAGTTTGGCAAGCCGGTGGGCGATCCCATCACGGACCCGGGCCTTCATTTCAAGCTTCCGTTTATTCAGGAAGTGAATCGAATCGATAAGCGCTTCCTGGAATGGGACGGTTTACCGGTAGCTATCCCGACCAGGGACAAGACCTACATCCACGTGGATACCTTTGCCCGCTGGCGCATCGACGATCCCAAGACTTACTTCGTGCGCCTGCACGACGAGCGCAGCGCCCAGTCGCGGCTCGAGGACATCCTGGGCAGTGAGACGCGCAACGCCATTGCGAAACACGACCTGATCGAGATCGTGCGGACGGACAAGGACCGGAAGCCGTTGCACGACGAAAGCCTTAAGCCGGGGCCGGTAGGTATCGGCACCATCGGGGTGTTATCGCCGATCGCGTATGGACGGTTGAAGATCGAAGCCGAGATCAAGGCGGCAGCGGCGGTGAAGCTGGGTGAATTCGGGATCGAGCTACTCGATGTGCGGTTGAAGCGGGTGAACTACAACCCGGATGTGCTCGACCGGATCTACCAGCGCATGATCAGCGAACGCCGTCAGATCGCGCAGCGTTTTCGCTCGGAGGGCGAGGGGGAGGCGGCGCGGATCGCTGGACAGAAGGAACGCGATCTCAATGAGATTCAGTCGACCGCTTACCGGCGGGTCCAGGAGATCCGCGGTCAGTCGGACGCGAAGGCTACCGAGATTTACGCGCGGGCTTACACTCAGAATCCGCAGGCAGCGGAGTTCTACGGGTTTCTCAAGACGATGGAGACTTACCGGAAGATTTTGCCGACGAATTCGACATTGGTCTTATCCACCGACAGTGAGTTGTTCAGTCTGCTCAAGCGCGCGGGAGCTAAGCCGGGTAGTGCGCCGTCACCGGCGCCGAAGTCGCCTTAGCAAAGCACGGCCTGTGGGGAGGCCGGCGATGCTCGAGATCAGGAGCAAGAGCAGGAGCAAGAGCAGGAGGAAGAGGAGAAAATTTGCAGGGCGTCTGTGTTAGCCGCGTTTGCAGGAGTCAAACGACGGCGTTTCACAGGAACGCCCTACAAATTATGAGTTGCGTTGCCTACGGTGCGATGCGGTCGCAAATGGTATCGTTGTGAAAGGAGGTGTGTTCTCGCAGTTGGAACCAGCCTCCCTGGCCTTTTGAAGTCTGCGCCACGCTATTGCTCTCGTTCGTGGCGTAATCGGGCCACGAATTGTAACGCGCGACGGTCAGGAACGTCCAAGGTCCGCCTTCCAGGTGCTGGAGCAGGACATTGCCGGCTGAGGTGTCACCCGCGGCTGGCGGCTCGCCCAGCATTTTCTCCAACTGGTCGCGATGTCCGGCCGCCGGACGATAGACCGAGATAACATAGACTGAGCCGGTTGACTTGGTCTTATCTGCCGACTCATCGATTCCCATGGCCTTCGTGAACTCAGCCCAGGACGGTCCGCTGACAAAGGTGTCGTTATGCCAGTCACTCAGGTCGCGCACCGCGGGTGACGGCGCGGGGCGGGCGGCCTCCACGGTCGCTTTGGTTCCCATGTGCTGAATGACAGCGTAATCCCAGGAGTCCCCTTCCTGATGGCGAAGAACCAGGGCATGGCCCGGCATCGGGGTATTAGGATTTGGTTGCTTGAGGCTGTCGGCTAGCTGGGCTGCCTTGCCTGCGGCAGCTTTAACGAAGTGGACGTGGTAGACGTCCGTGCGCGCGCTGGGTGGTGCGGGCGAAGACGTCGTCGTGGTAGCAATAGGCGAGGTAGACAAGGTTGCAGACGGAGAAGCCTTGGGTGGCGTCTGGGATGCCTCAGCCCCCGGAGGTGAGGTCGTTGGCCTGGATTTGGATGAGGCTGAAGGTGAGCGGGTCGGCGAGGTCTGAGCCTGGACCAGGGTAACTGGGCCGAGCGCAAGCAATGCGACAGCTATAAACGAAACGATTGATTTCATGACGACTCTTTCTGTTTGGTGTGTTGAGGTTGAATAGAGGCCCGTCCGGAAACCCATGGTACCCCGTTCTGAGCGGCCACATCGAAGTAAAAGCGCTTCGATCCGTTAGGTCGGAGAGCCTATTGGGCCGGCGGCGGCGGCGTCAATACATATTCCCAGGCAATGGGCAGGATGCGCAACGAGTGGAACCTTCTTATGTTCCGTTAACTAAATATGACGTCTTGATTCAAGACGATGGCGCTCGCCGTGGCAGGCGCAGGCGACAAAGGTTCCGGAGCGCGGAGCGAAAAGACTAGCACGAAGAGGACAAGGAAGAGGAAGAAAGCTAAGAGCTATTTGTGCTCGGCAATGTGGATGCCGGTCCATTCGGTTGAGGATGGGGTTTCGAGGAAGGCATTGCATCGCTGGATATATAGATGGGCCAAAGAGTCCTCGCGCAAGTAGGTCAGACAACTCTGGAAGAGAGGAAGAGCCTCCTTTACGTTACCCGCCGAGTAGCTCACGTGGGCGCGTTCATACGCTTCCAGATAAGCCGCCATTGTCGGATCGAGGGCCCCACCGCGACGGCCGACAACGGAATAAACCCGGAGGGGCCTGGTCTTCCCTTTCAAGGTCACGCGATCGACGAATTGAAGCTGGAAGGTATCGCGGGCGAGGTCGGCGGCGGCTTCGCCGACAAGAAGTTGCCGGCCGTACTCCTTCGTCAGGCCTTCCAGCCGGGACGTTACATTAACGGCATCGCCGATCACCGTGGGTTCCATTTTCCGCGAGGAACCAATATTTCCAAAGATAACCTCGCCGAAGTTAACGCCGCAACCCATGTCGAAGGTTCTAAGGCCACGTTCCCGCCAATCCGCGTTCAAGCGGCCCAGACTTTCGTTCATGGCCAGGGCCGCTTCGAGGGCGAGAGTAACATCGCGCGCGGGGCCTTCGCTTTTGACATGACCCCAAACAGCCAGGATGGCGTCTCCGATGAACTTATCCACCGAACCTCTCAGGGAAAAGATGTCGTCGACCATGAGGGAGAGGTATTCGTTTAGTTGAGCGACGAGCTGCGATGAGTCCATCTCCTCGGACATGGTGGTAAAGCCGCGGAGATCAGTCACGATCAAGGCCACACTGGCGCGCTGTCCGCCCAGCTTGCGGAGATAAGTCTCGGGGTTATCGAGAACCTCGCGCACCACATCCTTGGAGACGTAAGCCTCGAGGGTGCGACG
>JBEEHO010000095.1:0-7521 GCA_041167425.1 Verrucomicrobiota bacterium
CCGAAGAGACATTTGTTTTCTGGTCGCAAGGACCAAGCGCGACCGAAACGGACAAATGTGATAATGCCGAAATTGCCATTAAGAAGGCTATCGATGCGAACGAGAACCTTTCCGCTCTTGATATTTCCGTATTTGCTCAAGGTTCATTTAAGGCGCGGACAAATATTCGTCAGGAAAGTGATGTAGATGTATGCGTCCGATACAACAAAGAGTTTTTTCCAGAGTATCCCGATGGCACTTCCGAGGCCACATTTGGTAACGTCGATGGCTCCCTACGCTACGCAGACTTCAAGGACATGGTCGAAAAAGCTCTCAGAGGCCGCTTCGGCGATTATGGCGTAAAGCGAGGAAATAAGGCCTTCGACGTCCATGCCAACACTTACCGAATTGATGCAGACGTAGTACCCACGTTTGAACACCGAAGGTATACCGGACGAAAGGATACAGCCGGAGGCTGGGAATATTGGTCCGGCGTCGCGTTTCTTCCCGACAGCGGTGGATTAATCAAGAATTGGCCGCAGCAAAACTATGCGAATGGGGTTTCGCGAAATAACGAAACTGGACGGCAATATAAGCGTGCGATTCGAATCCTAAAGCACCTACAAAATAGGATGAAGATCGAAGGCGTTGTCGAGGCGTCTAACATACCGTCGTTCTTGATTGAGTGCTTAGTCTGGAATTCTGAACCGGCGGCGTACTCGCACGCGACATACTCGGAGGACGTAAGGCAGCTAATAATCAACATGTGGAATGCAACAAAAAATGACGAAAGTTGCGGTAAATGGGTTGAGGTGAACCGCCTGAAATGGCTGTTTCACCCATCGCAGCCGTGGACGCGGGTGCAGGTTCACAGTTTCATGCATGCTGCTTGGAACTACATTGGCTTCAAATGAAGAACCTTCACAGTAAGCGATTCGCGATGGCGATTTTCGTGCTATTCGCGGCCAGCTTTCTTGGCATTGCATTTGAAAGCGGTAAGGACGTAAAAGATCTCTGGAGCGCGCTGTCCATTGCATACAAGACCATCCCCCTTGTGCTAATCGTCATTGGATTTTTTGTTGGTTATGCTTGGCGTTGGAAAATTTTCTACCGGTGGTTGGTTCCGTTCCCAAATCTTAACGGAACGTGGCAGGGGACCCTCCAAACGACTTGGACCGATCCTGAAACAGGCAACATCCCCGGACCCCTGCCCGTAATTTTGACCATTCGACAGAGCTTTATTCGCGTGAGTTGCGTGATGCGATCGGAAGAATCGACGAGCCACAGCTGTCTAGCCGATTTTTGGTTGGATGAAGACGAACAGGTTCGGCGCTTAGGGTACACTTATGATGCCTTTCCCTCACCCGTCGTAGCACACAAAAGTCCGGCGCATCGCGGCGCAATCATTTTCGAATTGATCGGCAGCCCCGTTCATAAGTTAAAAGGAAGCTACTGGACTTCCCGCAAGACCACGGGCGAAGCCGATCTCGAATTCCGAGAAAAGACACGTCTCGAGGAATTTCCTAGTGATCTGCGCCAGACGTAATAGGAAACCGCTTTGCTTCCGGAATCACAAGGCACAGTAGCCCCGGCTCTATATGCATTTTTTTCGTGACACGCCACGAGATTTCCCGTTAGTCTCGCGTCGTTAACTAATTCGACCCCCGAATCGAACGGTCGGTTTCTCCCTGGAATCCCCCGCTCTTCCGGTGGTCGAGCCACCCCAACCCCATTACCTCGAAGGAGAGTCATCATGAACGCACGCGAACAAACGCGGTTCGACATGCTGCAGCGTGTCGGAACTTTCGGAACCAATAACGCTTCGGATTTTACCACGCCCCGCCCGCCCAACGTCGCGGTTACACCCGGCCAGACCCAGGCCAAACAACTCTTCGACGATCTCAACACGCCGACGACGGGCTTGATCGCCCGGATCGGCAAGAATGCGGAAATGCAGCAAAGCGGCACTGGAACTTCGCGCGGCGGGACCACTTCCAAGACGGTCCTGCGTGACGCACTGTTTTTGGAACTGCGCGGAATCAATCGCACCGCCGCCGCCATCGCCGGGGCTCAGGACAAGCCGGAGATCATGGACCAGTTCCGCATGCCCTACGGTGTGGGCGATGCCGTCCTCGTGGCGAAAGCCAACGCCATCGCTGATGCCGCCGAGCCGCTCGCCACCGACTTCGTGGGGCACGGCCATGAGACGACGTTCGTAGCCGATCTCCGCGCCCATATCGTTGCCTTCAAAGACGCCGACACCACGCAGGACACCGGCACCCAAACTCAAGCCGGAGCGACAGAAGGTTTCGCTCCCCTTCTCGATGAAGCGATGACGAAGGTCGATCAACTCGATGCGTTCATGTACAACTTCTACAAGAGCGACGCCGCGAAGATGGGCGAATGGCACACCGCCGTCCACGTCGAGCGCCAGAAAAGGAAGAAGGACGACACACCCGCGACGCCCGCGCCTCCGCCTGCAAAACCGTAACCCGTGATAAGACACTAGAAAGGAAACTAGCGATGCAACACAAACCAACGCCAAAGCCGACACCAGCGCCCGCTCCGAAACCAAAACCAATGCAAATGGTGAAACCAGCCCCGCATAAGCCCACACCGATATTTACTCCGCGGCCAGGACCGAAACCTGACCAAGGCGAGGGACCTGGAGGGTAAATTGGGGAATGACCCAAGTCCCCAACCGGGCGCTGGCGGTGAGCAAGCCAGCGCCCTAACGAAGGCTGCCGAAGAAGCGAGAATCGGGGAAGCAGTCAAAGCGGCCGAAGCGGCGGTGATTCGGCGGGTCGCGGAAATCGCGAAATTTCTGCACGCGGAAAAGGGCACGCTGTACTCGGACGCAAGCGAAGCTCTAAGAGAGGTTCGCAAGGATTTCTACTATTGGAGCACGAAACTCACCGAGAGCAGCTTTGCCTTGTCGCTGGCCGTGATCGCCGCGAACTGGGCGGTTTTCGGATCGTTGGATAAGATCCTAAACAACCGATGGTCGCAGTGTTCCATCGCCAGCGTCATTCTTGCGTTGGGCCTCAACCTGATTGGATACAAACGCTTGATCGATGCATTGAGAAAGCAGATCAGGTACGCTGAGGCTGACCGCGCACGATGGGAGACTGAGTTTCAGCGGTCACTTACCGTGGCGAACGACTGGCCTTACACGGCGAAAATTACCACGATCGCGCAGTTTCATCGCGCCTGTCGGATGTGGCTCCCCTTGATTGGCGGTTTGCTTTTTCTGATAGCACTCTTTGCCGCGAGCGCCCCCCAGCCCTCAGCGAAAGCCTCTCTCCAACCGGCGCCGCCTCCTTCGCAGTCGTCACCGATCGCAAGTCGGACTCCAGCGCAATTCTTCCAAAAGGGAAATTAGCCTGGGGCTAGTCCTTAGATGGCAGGTTCCGGCGATTTCTTTGGACGCGGAGGCTTCTTCGTCTTCGGTACTTTCGCGGCGAACTCGAAGCCGACTTTGCCTTTATCCAACTTCAGATGCGCGGAGAAGGGCCGGCCTTTTTTTGAAATGAACTTCGGAAGCAAATCGGTTTTGCCGGTCGCGATCAATTTCTGGACCTGCTCTTTCGGAATTTCCCTTTGCAGAATCACTTTGCCGACGCGGAACGTGCACGTTTTTTCCGCGGAGACGGCGTTCTCGCAGGCGTAGGAGTTATCGAGCGAATATACCTGGCCTTTCTGGCAAATCGGACAGAGACCGAGCGCTTCGTGCCGCACTGGATCGATGGTGACCGCGCCGGCGGCATCGTTATTTTCAAACTCGAATTGCGGCTTGAATTCTTCGCCGAGTTTTACCGTGGCGGTGAAAGGCCGACCCATCTTGCTCCGGAATCCTTCAAGCGGTCCGACCTTGCCTTCGGTGAGCAGCTGTTCCACTTCGCCGGCTTCGAACAGTCTTCCGGCCATCGTCTTCCAAACGATCAAGCCGCAGCTGGCGCATTTAAATGTGCGGTAATCCTCCTCGAAAGGACCGCCGCCGCACTTCGGACATTTCACGTCGATCGGGGCGAAGTTTCCGCTGACGCTGTCGCCCTCAAAGTTCTTCGCTTTCTCCACGATCTCGCGCGTGAAATCCCTGATCTGCGCCATGAACTCCTTGCGCTGCATCGCGCCTTCCTGAATCTGCTTGAGCTTGTGCTCCCACTCGCCCGTCATCTCGGGCGAACAAAGCGCGGAAACGCCAATGCCGCGGAGCAGCGTGATCAGCGCGAGGCCCTTGGCGGTTGCAATCAACTCGCGTCCCTGGCGGCGCACATATTCCTGGAAGATCAGGCCTTCGATGATGGCGGCGCGCGTCGCGGGCGTGCCGAGGCCATTCGCGCTCATCGCTTCGCGCAATTCTTCGTCGTCGACCAGTTTGCCGGCGCCTTCCATCGCGGAAAGCAGCGTCGCTTCGTTGAAACGCGCGGGCGGCTTGGTCTCGTTTTGTTTCACCTCGATATCGAGCACCCTCGCGGATTCGTTAGGCGAAATCGCGACGAGTGTCGCGCCGCTTTCGTCATCCGCCAGCGCCGCTTCACGGCCGTACACGGCGAGCCAGCCGGGATCGATGATGATCTTGCCATCCGTCCGGAACGCGTCTTTTTCGACGCGCGTGATGCGCGTTGTCACCTCGAATTGCGCTGCGGGGAAAAAGACGGCGATGAAGCGCCGCACAATCATGTCGTAAATTCTCTGCTGCACCTCATCGAGGCCGTGCGGAACTTCGCCGCTCGGCACAATGGCAAAGTGATCGGAGATTTTCGCGTTGTTAAAAATGCGCTTCGAGGGCTTCACCATCTGCGCCGCTTTGCGCGCGTGCGCCGCCAGCGCCGGATCTTTGATTTTCCCCAGCGTCCCCTTCACCGTCGCGAGATAATCTTCCGGAAGATAGCGCGAGTCCGTTCGCGGATAAGTGATGAGCTTGAATTTCTCGTAAAGCTGTTGCGCGATTTGCAGCGTCCGTTTCGCGCTGAAGCCGCGCCCGTTCGCGTCGCGCTGCAGGCTGGTGAGATCGTAAAGCAACGGTGGCGCCTGCGAGGTCGGCTTGCGCTCTTCGGTGGCGATGCCGGTTTTCCCGAGGCAACGCGCCTTGATTTCTTCCGCGTCGGCCCCTTCCCAAATGCGTTCGGCCCGCGCATCTTCATCGCCGTTCTTGGTGAAATCCTCGCGGAACCAGCGGCCGCGATATTCTCCCGCCTTGACCCCGAAATCGCCGAAGACTTCGAAAAAAGTGCGCGACTTGAACGCCCGGATTTTTTCTTCGCGCTCGGTCAGAATCGCGAGCGTCGGCGTTTGCACCCGGCCCACCGGCGTGAGCTGGAAACCGCCGGCCTTGTTATTGAACGCGGTCATCGCGCGCGTGCCGTTGATGCCGACGAGCCAGTCGCTCTCCGACCGGCAGACCGCGGCTTTCGCGAGTGGAATCATTTCTTCATTCGTGCGCAATTGACCGAAGGCGGAACGAATCGAATCGGTCGTCATCGATTGCAGCCAAAGGCGCCGGATCGGTTTCTTGCTCCCGGTCAGCTTGACGAGATAGCGGAAGATCAGCTCGCCTTCGCGGCCGGCGTCGCAGGCGTTGATCAGATCGGCCACATCCTTGCGCGCGATGAGCCGCTTGAGCTGATTAAAGCGCGGTTTCGATTTCTCGATCGGCTTCAATTCGAATTCGTCCGGAATAATAGGGAGGTTCGCGAAGCTCCATTTTCCCCGCTTCACATCCAGTTCGCTCGGAAGACAGAGCTCGACCAGATGACCGACCGCGGACGAGATGATGTAGTTCTCGTTCTCGAAGTGATCTTCGACTTTCTTGAAACCACCGAGCGCGCGAGCGAGATCGTTCGCGACGCTGGGCTTCTCGGCGATGATGAGCGATTTGGACATTTTCTGCGGTGAGGAAAAGTGGGTCGCCTTGAAAAAACCAGCGGGGCGTTAAGGAGGCGCCTCCTCCAGTCTCACGAAGTATTTTCCGGGCGGCTGTTTCACCAGCCGCTTTAGCTCAAGGGCGCAGGAGGGTAGAAGAGACCGTCCCGCTTGGCAAATCGGATTTCAAGTCGACCCGTCACGGAGTGATCACGACTCGCAGGTCGTCACTGAATTCTTCCAGGCGATCCAGAACTTTATTCACGGCACTTGCCTCGAGCGGGACAGTCCGGATGATGCCGTGCGACAAATCAAGCTTTCGCGTCCGCGCCAAATCCAGGAGCAATGGAATCTCGCTGGCCAGATGATCCGATACGCCGACGATCTCCGCTTCCTTGTTCAGAAGCTCGGAGTACGGCGCGACTTCAAAAGTTTCCTGGGTAAGGCCGACGAGCGCGGCGCGGCCCAGAATCGCCAGCGACCGCACCGCCTGGCGCATCGTGAGCGGCAAGCCGATTAGTTCGAGCGCCACATCCACCCCGCGCCCGCCGGTGAGCTCTCGAATTTGCTCGACGGGATTGCCGGCGGAGGCGTTCACCGGAATGGCGCCGAAGCGTTCTCCGAGTTTGAGCTTGTGCGGATTGATATCCACGGCAAAGACCTCCGCAGCACCAAAATGAGCGGCCAATTGCAAAGCCGAAATGCCCAACCCGCCGATGCCGAAGATCGCGACCGTTTCACCGGGACGGAGCCGGGCTTTGTTCAGGGCATGCAGCGAAGTGGCGGAGGAGCACATCAAAATGGCGCCTTCTTCAAACGGGATTTCGTCGGGCAAATGAAAGGCGCTGCGCTCCGGCACGACGATGAACTCGGCGTATCCGCCATCTCGATGTTTCCCCATCATCTCAGCGGTGATGCAAAACTGCTCCGTGCCGGCTTGGCAAAAAGCGCAGTGGCCACAGGTCACGAGGTAATGCAGACAGACGCGATCGCCCGTCGTGAAACCCTGGACATCCGCACCAATCTTTTCCACCACGCCCGCCACTTCATGGCCGAGTGTGAGCGGCAAAAGTTTTACCGGCGAAACGCCCGCGCGATAATGCGCATCGGAATGACAAATCCCCGCGGCCTTTACTCGAATCAAGACATCGCGCGCGCGGACTGGCGGAACTTCGATCTCCTCCTCCTCGAGAGGCGAACTGGTTTTGATGAGACGAACAGCTTTCATCCTGTAGCCGCCGCCCTGTGGGCGGCGTTGAGGTAACGGCGCCCAGCATAACACGCCTGGCGCTTCGCACAGCGAAGCCGCTACAGCGGAGCGATCGTCGACTATCCCAGCTTCACGAAATATTTTCCGGGCAACTGTTTCACCAGTCGCTTCAGCTCGAGGCGCAGGAGCGCGGAAGAAACGGTCCCACTCGGCAGTTCAGATTTCGTGGCGATATCGTCGATCGATGTCTCCGTGGCCTTGATTGCATCGTAAACGCGACGCTCATCTTCAGTCAGCTCGGGAAGAGCACGAACGGCCGCTTCCGGCGAAGGTCTCGTTTCCGGGAGCAGGATCTGCATATCATCGAGCAGATCGCTCGCGTCCATCACGAGTTTGGCGCCTTGCTGGATCAGCCGATTCGATCCTTGTGCGCTCGGCGCGTTGATATGCCCAGGCACTGCGTAGAC
>JBEEHO010000096.1:0-6562 GCA_041167425.1 Verrucomicrobiota bacterium
CGCGCCGGGTTGCGGCTTCGACGGCAGCGATCAGGCCTTCAGAAGTTTTGAGCCGCTCCATTGCCGCGAGTCCGGCCGCAGTGGTCCCGCCGGGCGTCACCACCATGTTGCGTAATTCCTCCGGCGAAAGTTTGCTTTCGCTGGCGAGCTGCGCGGCCCCCAGGACTGTTTGGGTCGCGAGTGTCAAAGCGACATCGGCGGCGAGTCCCATTTTCTTTCCGCCTTCCGCGAGCGCTTCGATCACGGTATAGACAAAGGCCGGTCCGCTGCCGCCGAGCGCAGTGACCGCATCGATTCCCGGTTCGTCCACTTCAACGACAACTCCGATTGCGCCGAAAATCTCTCGCGCCAAATCCACATCTTCATCGCGCGTGCGCGAACCGCGCGTGATCGCCGTGGCCGCGCGGCAGATCGCTGAAGGCGTGTTGGTCATCGCGCGCAGGAAACGCGCCTCCGCGGCGGCTTCCATCGCTGCGAGGCGAACGCCAGCCGCGAGGGAAATAACGAGCTTTTCCTGAATGGCGGGGCCGAGATCACGCAGAATCGACAGGACCGCTGCCGGTTTCACCCCGATCAAAATAGTCTCGGCGAACTTCGCGACCTCCGCGTTCTCCGCGGTGACTGTGATTCCCATTTCGTCTCGCAACCGCGCCCGAAGGCCCTCGTTTGGCTCGCCCGCGATGATGTCTTCTGGCGCGCAGAATTTTGCGCGAAGCAGCCCGCGAATGACGGAGCCGGCTAGTTTCCCCGCGCCGATGAAACCGAGGCGATAGCGCCGGCCGGATGTTTGTAAATCAGATTTAATCCGGCGATGTTAACCGATGGTAAGCAGCGGTGTAAACTTTGGTCTCGATCTCGCGGAGGAGATCGCGGAGCTCAAGCGAGAGCGAAACGCCGTCATCCTGGCGCATAATTATCAGGTGCCGGAACTCCAGGACATCGCGGATTACGTTGGAGACTCGTTAGGCCTGAGCTATCAGGCCGCCAGGACCGACGCCGAGGTGATCCTTTTTTGCGGGGTCCATTTCATGGCGGAGACCGCGAAAATCATCAATCCCAGCAAGCGGGTCCTGTTGCCCGATCTCGATGCCGGTTGTTCGCTTTCGGAGTCGTGTCCGCCGGAGAAATTGAAGGCGTATCTCGATCAACATGCGGACAGGAATTATTACGTCATCGCCTACATCAATTGCAGCGCGGGCGTGAAAGCGCTTTCCGACGTGATCTGCACCAGCGGCAACGCCGAGAAAATTGTCCGGTGCGCGCCACCCGATCGAAACATCCTCTTCGTGCCCGATCAAAACCTGGGCGCCTGGGTGATGGAACGGACGGGTCGCCCGATGGATTTGTGGCAGGGGAATTGTTACGTGCACGTCGAGTTCACGGCGCGCAGTATTGGCAGAATTCGCGAGGAATATCCGGACGCTCCCGTGGTGGCGCATCCGGAATGTCCTTACGCGGTCCGGTTGCTGGCGGATGAAGTTTGCTCGACCGAAAAGATGGTTTCGTTTTGCCGCGAATCACCCGCGTGCGAGATCATCGTCGTGACCGAGGCGGGAATGCTGCATCGCTTGCACAAGGAAATTCCCGGCAAGAAATTCATTCCTGGGCCGACGGAGCGCTGCGCCTGCGCGGAATGCCGGTTCATGAAAATGAACACGCTGGAGAAGGCGCATGCCGCGCTGCTGAAAATGGAGCCGGAGATCATACTACCCGAAGCGCTGCGCCAGCGCGCCGAAGCGCCGATTCTCCGAATGCTGGAGCTCAGCCGATAATCTTCCTCTTCCGCTTCTCTCTTCCGGAAAGACTAAGAGGAAGCGGAAGCGGAAGAGACGGCAAGCGAGCCCCGCTCGTCACTTGTCACTTGTCACTCGTCCCTTTTACCTCTTCACTTCTGCGCGATGCAGCGACCCACCATCTGGCTCATGCTTGTGGTCCTGTTGCTCGGGGTGCTTTTTCTGCGCGAGCCACGGCTGGAGCAATCGGAAGATTTTTTTCTGCAATGGCTTCTGAAAAACTCCGACCCGCACGGACCCGCGGCCCCGCTGACGGTGGTGGAAATCGGCCGTGATGCGGTGATGCAGCGGGAGCCGCTGAAAGATTCCTCCGAAACGTCGCCTCACGCTGGAGGAAACGTGATCTCACCTTTGGAGTTCGCCCTTTTCCTTCAGTCGGTGCTCGACTTCCAGCCCACTGTGGTCGCCTTCGAGAATATTTTGAAATGGCGCGACCGTGACAAAGACCAGGAGCAGGTCTTCATCGATCAGGCGATGCGCGTGCCGAAACTCCTCCTCGCCGCCGAATTGACCGCCACGCCCGATCCGGATGCACCGGGCCCGGAGATCCAGGGCTTCACCCAGGTGACGGGGAAGCGCGGTGATCTCGTCGAATTTTCCGGAGTCGGACGCCAGCCCAGCGAAGAAATGCGCCTCATCGCCACGGCCGGTTTCATTAATTTGCCCGAGGAAATCGCCGATGGGATCCATGTGCCGCTGCTCTTTCGCTACCGCGGCGAAGTGATTCCCTCTTTCGCTTTCGAAGCGATTCTGCTTTGGTTGCGCCTGACGCCGGCGGAGGTCACGATCGATCTGGGGTCGTCCATTTCCCTGCCGCAGGGACGCCGAATTCCGATCCGGTCGGATGGCACGGTCTTGATTTCGCCGAATGCCGGCAAAAAAGCGCGGCATCTCACGCTGAACGAACTGTTGCTGGCCGCGCAGCAACATGACGCCGGAAAGAAAGCCTCGGAACTGGATTCGTTGCGCGACCAAATCGTGCTGACCCGCACGCCGCTCAATCCTCTTTCACCACCGGATGTTTTCGCGGCGACGCTCGCCACGATTCAAACCGGTGCCTACGTCCATCGCGTCAGCTGGATTTTCGATTGCGTGCTGCTTCTGGTGGCCTCGGCCGTGGTCGGAATCCTGCGAAATATTTCCAGGGTCGATCTGGTCCTGGGCGCGATCGCGTTCACGGCGGCGTATTGCCTGATTGCCATCGCGGTTGTTTCTCGCTGGCTGATCTGGCTGCCGGGTGTTCTGCCGCTGGGCACTCTCTGGCTGCTGGTTCTGATTGCAGTCGCGACGCACCGGTATCGCGCCACGCGACCGAATGCGACCACGATCCCACCGCCCATCGCCTGAGGGCGGCCTCGATGTTGCAGGACCGCACGATGACCGATCAGGAAAAACAAATCGAGGAGCGGATCGATCGTTTGCACGCGCACGGGCTGGTCGATTTTCACTTCGATTTGCTGATGGATTTGTACGAAAAACGCGATCGCGCCGATGTGCTCGCGACCGAATTTCTGCCGGAGTTCGAGGCCGGCAAAATCGGAGTCCTCGGCGTGGCCATTTATCTCGAGGACCGTTATCTGCCGGAAATGGCTTTGCGAGTGGCGCTCGGCCAGATCGCGCGGCTTTACGCCGAGGTGGCGCAATCCGATCGGTTCGCGATCTGCAAAAATTATCAGGAGATTCTTCGTGCGCGAAAGGCCGGTCAGGTGGCGCTGGTTATCACGATGGAAGGCGTGGAGCCGCTCGGGTTGGACCTGAATCTTCTGCGCGTTTTTTTTGAGCTCGGTGTCCGATCGATTGGACTCACCCATGTGCGACGGAATGCCGCCGGCTCTGGGGGTGTTTTTGCGACGAGCGGTTCTTCGCGCGACGGCCTGACCAGCTTCGGACGCGATCTGCTTCAGGCCTGTGAAGCGCTCGGCATCATGATTGATCTGGCCCACATCAATCCGGTGGGTTTCGATGAAATTTTCGCGCTCGCCACCCGGCCACTCATCGTGTCGCACAGCAACGCGCGGCGGTATCACGACATCGAGCGCAACGTGAGCGACGAACAAATCAGGATGGTGGGTGAGCGGCGCGGTGTCATCGGGATCAACGCCGTGCTCGTGAGTGCGCGCCAGGAAGAGGCGACGCTCGACCGGTACGTGGACCATATCGAACATGTCGCGGAGCTGATCGGCATCGATGGGGTGGGGATCGGTTTCGATTTCTTCGAATTTCTTTATCGCCAGTGGCCGGAGCGGGCGCAACTGGAGCTGGCCGCCAAGCTTACGAGACCCAACTTCATTCCCGACCTGACCAACCATTCGCATGCCCGGAATCTCACGCGGAAATTGATCGAGCGCGGTTTCAGTGACGAACACATCGAAAAAATCCTTTTCGGAAACTGGATGCGAATGTTCGAGCAGTTGTTGTAGCGCAGGTTTTTCATTCTTTGAAATTCATCAACCTCACGCGTCACACCGAGATCGGCGCGAACAGCTATTACCTCGAGGCCGCCGGTCAGCGCCTCGTGCTCGATAGTGGAATGCATCCAAAGGAGGAAGGCGAGGATGCCATGCCGAATTTCCGCGCGCTCGGCGATCGCGTGCTCGACGGGATTGTGGTTTCGCATTCGCATCTGGATCACATCGGCACGCTGCCGGTCCTCATGCGGCGTCAACCGGATGCGCGCATCTTCATGACCGAAGCGACCGCGGAAATCGGGAACCTGCTTCTGCACAATTCGGTCAACGTGATGACCCGGCAGCGCGAAGAGATCGGCGCCGCGATTTATCCGCTTTACACGCATCGTGAAACCGATCGCGCGACGGATCGCTGGCGAACGTGTCCCTGGCGCCAGCCCTTCACCCTCGCGGGTGAGCGCGCTGGACCGCGGGAAGAAAACGGGCTCACCGTCGAATTCGTCGAGGCCGGTCACGTGCTCGGAGCAGCCGGGGTTATTTTGCGCGCGGAAGGACGAACGATTTTTTACAGCGGCGATGTCAACTTCGACGACCAGACGATCACGAAGGGCGCCGTTTTTCCGGAGACCGGCATCGATGTTCTGATCATCGAAACGACGCGGGGCGACAGCCCATTGCCGGATGGCTTCACTCGCGAGGGCGAGGAACGTCGCCTGGCTGCTGCGATCGATCGTGCGTTCCAGCGCGGAGGTTGCGTTTTGATGCCGGTCTTTGCGCTGGGCAAAACGCAGGAAGCGCTCGCCATGTTCTACAAATTCCGCCGAGAAAAATTACTGGGCGAGTTTCCGATCTACATCGGGGGGTTGAGCACGAAAATGACGGAGGTTTACGATCGGCGCGCGCTGACGACGCGCCGGTTGTTGCCTCGTCTGCAATTGCTCGAGGAAGTCGCGCCTTTCGTTCTCAACGGCCAGAACATTCACGAATCTCCCGCTCGCGCCGGCAGGATCTACGCGCTTTCCAGCGGAATGATGACGCCGAAAACGCTCTCGAATATTTTCGCGCGTCGCGTGCTCGAAAATCCCAAGCACTCGATTTTTTTTGTCGGTTACGCCGACCCCGCGTCGCCCGCCGGCATTCTCAAGACGGCGCAGCCGGGCGATCTGGTCTCGCTCGACCCGGATGAACCCGCGCAGCCGTTGCGTTGCCAGATCGAGCAGTTCCAATTCAGCGCGCATGCCTCGCGCGAATCGATCGTGCGCTATGTGAAACAGCTCGCGCCCAAGAAAATCGTGCTCGTCCATGGCGACGTGGCGGCCGTCGAATGGACTCGGGCCGCGCTGGCTGGAGCGCTGCCGGGATCGGAAGTGATCGTGCCGACCCCGGGGGTGGAGATCGATTTATGACTATCGCGGAGCGCGCAGAGAACGCGCAGGAATTTGCATGAAGGAAAACTCTGCGGTTTCCGCGTGCTCTGCGGTTAGATCTCGGCGTTAACGATGAGGATCGTCTCGTGGAATATCAATTCGCTCCGAAAACGGCAGGAGCGTCTTGCCGGCTGGCTCGCGGAAACCCAGCCTGACGTGGTCTGTTTGCAGGAAACGAAATGTACCGACGAACAGTTTCCCGAGCTGGCTTTGCGAGCCGCCGGTTATCACTCTGCCTTTCACGGCCAAAAATCTTATAACGGCGTCGCGATTCTTTCCCGCATCCCGCCCCGGGACGTGCGCGCGTCCCTGTGCGATGCAGAGGACGATCCGCAGGCGCGCGTCATTGCCGCGACCGTCGGGCCGGTGCGGGTCTATTCCATCTACGCGCCGAATGGACAGGCCGTCGGCTCACCCGCGTACGATTACAAATTGAAGTGGTACGGGCGTCTGCAGAAATGTCTGCGGGAAACGGAAGCCTCCGCGCCGCATCTCGTCGTGTGCGGCGATTTCAATGTGGCGCCGAAAGATGAAGATGTTTACGACCCGCAATTATGGCGCGGCGCGATCATGTGCTCGGAGGGCGAGCGCGCTGCCTTCGAACAATTGTGCGGCACGGCTTTAACCGACACGTTGCGGATCCATCATTCCGAGGCCGGGCTTTACAGCTGGTGGGATTATCGCATGCTCGCTTTCCCAAAGAACCGCGGGCTGCGCATCGATGCAATTCTCGCGAGCAAAGCGCTGGCGGCGCGTTGCAACGGCGCGGGAATCGAACGTGAAATGCGCAAAGGAAAAGAGCCATCCGATCACGCACCCGTGTGGGCGGAGTTCGACCTGTAGCGCCGTTCGTTCGGCGGCCATAGACCGCCGCGGCAGGTTCTGCCATTGGACGTTGAACGTTGGACGTTGGACGTTGGACGTTGATGTCTTC
>JBEEHO010000097.1:0-9713 GCA_041167425.1 Verrucomicrobiota bacterium
CAGCCAGATACCTTTTGTTTTCTCAGGCACCGTTCGCGACAACATAGCCTATGGTTGCGGCGAGGTAAGTCTCGAACAAGTGACTCAGGCGGCGCAGCAGGCGCATATTCACGACGAAATTATCGAAATGCCGAAGGGTTACGATAGCCCGTTAAACGAACGAGGCGGAAACCTTTCCGGTGGGCAACGCCAGCGCCTGGCCCTTGCTCGAATGTTTCTGAAAAATCCGCCCATCCTTATCCTGGACGAAGGCACTTCCGCGCTCGATAACATCAGCGAGCGTCGAGTCCGGGCCGCGATCGATCACGCGCGTCATACCCACACGGTCATCATGGTCGCGCATCGTCTTACCACGCTCAATGAGACGGATTGTATCTTCGTCTTCGATCATGGCCGCGTGGTTGAGCAAGGCGCGTTCAATGAGCTTATCGCGAAAAACGGCGTCTTTGCCGAGCTGGCGCGCAGCGCAGAGACCGGCTAGCCTTCGTTATCCTAAGTCCAACTAATTTCATGAGTTCACGCCCTGTTATCTTCGTCTGGCCGGGAGACCTGCACCTCGAATCTGCCGACCGCCCCAACTACAAAACAGCGCTTTGGATGGCGGATGAGGTTAACAACCTTATCCGGCCGGACTTCGTCCAGTTTGCCGGGGACAACGTGCAGCATGCACGCGAAATTGAATGGTCCCTTTTTCGGGACGTCACCGCGAAACTAAAGATGCCCTTTCACGCGCTCGTGGGCGACCACGACGCGCACCACGATCCAGGGTGTCATAGCTATCGGACGCATCTGGGCGCCACCTATCACGCCTTCACCGTCGAGCGCTATCGCTTCATCTGCCTGAACACGATGCAATATCGGCCGCTCGGACTGGGCGACGAGCAGGTCCTCTGGTTCCGTTATGAAGTAGATGCCGCTTTGGCTAGGGGAGAACAGGTTGTGGTCTTTCAGCATCATTATCCCTTCCAGGTGTGGGAGGACTTTGCCGGACCCGGCCTCGAAGCGTGGCGAGAGATCGTGCAGACACGGCCGATGGTAGCTCTCTTCGCCGGCCACACTCACTACGGTCAGATTGCCAATGACGGTCATCATGTCTATGTCGCCACGCGTTCAATCGGCGATCCGGAAGGCGGCCCGGCCGGTTACGCGATCGTGTTTCTCGATGGCGAAGATCTTGCCCTTACTTACCGGAGCGTTGAGGACACTGGACCGGTTGCACTCATAACGCATCCCCGCCGCCTCATTTTGGCCACGAAGCCCTCCCATATTGTCACCGGGCCGATGGAAGCGCGCGTGCGCGGTTGGTCGGCTTTGAAGATAGCCTCAGCGGAAGCCCGGATAGACGATGGCGACTGGAGCGCCATGCGGGAGCGCGATGAGATGAACTGGAGCTATCCGATTCCCGGAGACGCCCTCGCCAAAGGCGAACACACGCTCGAGGTGCGCCTCATCGATACAAACAAAAGTGAATCGAAGGATCGCATCACGTTTCTCTGCGACCTTTCGGGGCGTTATAACCCTTATCCGATCGTTGAGCCCATCGTGCGCGAAACAAAATTCTGCTAAGCCCGAGTTACTAGTGACTTACTTTCGTTTCCTATCTCTACCGGCCCGGGAATCGCTGCCATGACTGAACGACCGCCTCCTTCTTCTCCCCAGCGCAAGCAGGCGCTCCTGATTTTCCTGCTGGGAATGATAGGAGCGAACGTCGTTGGAGGCGCGCTCCTCTACGGAACGATGAAGTTCCTCCTGCTCTACCGGGGTTACTTCAAGGACGCGTTGACCTACCCCAGCTTTATCTTGCTTCCCTTGATCGTCGGACTGGTCGCGGCCTGGTTTTGGCGACGGCTCAATCGCAGCCTTGCCCTCAACGTCCTCGACGCGCTTTGGACCTCCCTGGTCGGATTAGCCGCCGCCTGGGTTTTCCTAAAGGAAGGGGTCGTGTGCCTGGTGATTGTTTTCCCGGTCCTTTACGGATTGATCCTGGCGGGAGTGCTTCTCGGCCGGCTTTTTTTCAAAACCAACTACACCAAGCTTCAACTATCCCTTGTCCCGCTTCTCCTCCTGCTCACCGTCAGCGACGCTCTCTATAGCTCCGACCAACGAGCGATGGTAACTGATGAAATCGTTATCCAGGCTACGCCCGATCAGGTCTGGCCCCATGTTTTGGCCTTCTCGGCAATTCCCGATCGTCCAGACTATTGGATTTTTCGGCTCGGGCTTCCTTATCCGACCCAGACGACCAACGGGGGCAACTTTGTCGGGGCTGATCGGCAATGCATGTTCAGCGATGGCATCATCATCCGGGAGAAGGTGGCGGAGTTCGTTCCGCGCAAAAAATTGACATTCGACATTGTCGAGCAGCCGACTCATCCCGAGGCCTACGGACACATTACCTTGCACCGGGGGCAATTCGTCCTCCGCGATAACCACGACGGGACTACGACGTTGTTCGGATCGAGCTGGTACACGTTGCACGTTCGCCCTGCGTGGTATTTCGATATCTGGACGCGCGACATGACTCGCGCCGTCCACCTGCGCGTGATGAACCACGTGCGCCAGCTCGCCGAAGAGAAAAAACTCTGACCGTATCGAGGCGCGAAGAGCCTCGCCGTCAGCGGAAGCCTGCCGAGACACCCGAGTGAATGATTTGATGTGACACCTTACCCTCGACAGTTTCGCGGCAGACGCATAGCGTGAGGAAGATGAAGGAGGCGCGCGTGAAATCGGAAGTAACGATTGAATACTGCACGGTCTGAAACTACGAACCGAAAGCCGCCAGTTTGGCGGCTCGCATTCGGGCGGGGGCGGGCGTGACTCCACGGTTGATTGAGTCCGGCGGCGGTGCCTTCGAAATTCGCGTCAACGGTGAACTCATCTACTCCAAACTCGACACGGGCGAGTGGCCCGATTTCGACGCGATCGCCCGCCAGGTTAAGTCGAAAATCTGACGCGCACATTTCTCGGAGAGTGAAGGGTGCCTGGTGGCCCTCGCGGTCTTCAAAACCGTTGTCGGTCCGGCAGCTGCCGGATCGGGATAGGTTCGATTCCTGTCCTCTCCGCCAATACAATTGCGGAATGCTGAATGCGAATCAAAGGCCGCAGATCATTCCGCATTCCGAATTCCGCATTCGTGAAAGGAGGTGATCGCATGTCGCGCGAGCAAATCCGCAAGCTCACGTCGCTCTCATCCTGCGCGGGGTGAGCGTCGAAGTTGAGCCAAAAGGCCCTGTCGCAAGTTTTGCGGCAGCTACCAACATTGCGCGATCCGAACGTGCTCGTCGGCGCCGCCAGCGCGGACGACGCTGGGGTGTATCGCCTGACGAGCGGTCGCGCGCTCGTGCAGACGGTGGATTTCTTCACACCCATCGTGGACGACCCGTTTTGCTACGGTCAAATCGCGGCCACGAATGCGATCTCGGACATTTACGCCATGGGCGGCCGGCCGCTCACTGCCTTGAACATCATGGGAATCCCGACTGATCTCGTGCCGAATTCGGTGATTGCTGAAATCCTTCGCGGCGGCGCTGCGAAAGCGAAGGAGGCCGGCTGTGCGATTATCGGCGGGCACACCATTCGCAATCCCGAGCCGATCTACGGTCTCGCCGTAACCGGCATCGTTTCGCCGAGGCGCATGTTGACAAACGCGCGCGCTCGCGCCGCCGATCTGCTTGTCCTGACGAAGCCGCTCGGAACCGGCATTATTACGACCGGCATCAAGCGCGGCCTGACGAGTCCCGCGCTGGCGAAGAAAGCGATCGGCTTGATGTGCCGATTAAACACCATCGGCGCGGTTTTGGCGGAGCTGCGTTTGATTCGTGCGGCTGTGGATGTGACCGGCTTTGGTTTGCTCGGGCACCTCGCATCGATGTGCCGCGCGAGTGGCGTCGGTGCAGAAATCGTTGCCGCAAAAGTACCGGTTATCAGCCTTGAAGTTCTCACGCTTATCGCACAAGACTGTGTCCCAGGCGGCACGCGACAAAATCTTAAAACGGCAAATGCGATTGTGAAATGGAACAACACGCCTGAGCCACTTCGCCTCCTCCTTGCTGACGCGCAGACGAGCGGCGGCTTACTGCTTTGCGTTCCGCCGAGGCGGCTGCAGGAGGTGGAGCTGGTCTTGAAAAAGCAACGCACCGCCTGCGCGACGATCATCGGCCAGATTGTTCCTGCAGGACGGAAACTGATCACGCTCTCACCTCGATGACGCGACTCACTCAACTCTGGGGAGCGCGCGCGCCTCGCGTGCTGGCGATGGCGCCCTCGCCATCGCGAACTTTTCCTGCCGAGCCGTCGCTCGTTCAAAAAGCCTGTTTCGGCGAGGCGCCGAAACCAGCACGCGAGGCGCGTGCGCTCCCCAGATGAAGTCACGGCTGCGCGCGATCCCCTCGGTCGAAAAGCTTCTTCAGTCGCTAGGCAACAGCGATTTGCCTCGACCGATTGTTACCGCGCTCGTCCGCCGAGAACTCGCCGCCCTTCGCAAGGAAAAGTGTGTCCCGCAAGCCGATGTGATTACGCAGCGACTGCGAGCGGCGCTCGACGATCTTCGCCTGACGAAAATTCAACCGGTGATCAACGGCACCGGCACCGTCATTCACACAAACTTCGGTCGCGCACCGCTCGGCCCCGCGGTGATCGAATCGCTTACGGCGATTGCCGCGAATTACAACAACCTCGAATACGATTTGAACACGGGTCGACGCGGCCATCGCGCGATCTACCTCGAGCGCAACCTGGCGCTGCTCTGCGGCGCCGAGGCCACAACCGTCGTGAACAATTGCGCCGCCGCGCTCGTTCTCATCCTGCGCCATTTTACCGCGAAGAAAAAGGAAGTCGTCATCTCGCGCGGCGAGCTGATCCAGATTGGAGGCGGCTTCCGCATCCCGGAAATCCTGGAAGCCAGTGGCGCGAAGCTGCGCGAAGTCGGCACCACGAACAAGACTTCGGTCAATGATTACGCGCGAGCGCTCGGGACTGACACCGCGCTGATCCTGAAAGTGCATCGCAGTAATTTCTTCATGGGTGGATTTGTGGAATCTCCGAGCACGGAAGCGCTGGCGAAACTGGCCCGCACGAAACGGATTCCATTTGTCGAAGATCTCGGCAGCGGCGCGATTGTCGCGACAGAACAGTGTGGTGAAATTGAACACGAACCGACGCCTAACGAGACATTGAAGAGCGGTGTCGATCTCGTTTGCTTCAGCGGCGACAAGTTGTTTGGCGGACCGCAGTCCGGAATTATTGCCGGGAAACGGCGCCACGTTGCGGCGCTCAAGCGCGAACCATTTTTCCGCGCACTGCGCTGCGACAAATTAATTCTGACAGCACTGCAGACGGCGGCCGATTGTTACCTCGCTGATAAGGGCAACGAAGTGCCGGCGCTGGCGATGCTCCAAATTACTACGGGCGAGCTGCGCGTTCGGGCGGAAGCTTTGCTCGCACAAATTCGCGCGCTGCCGCTGCGCAGTTCGATCGGCGAAGGCAAGGCGCACGTTGGCGGCGGCAGTTTGCCGCGTGCTGTCATTCCCTCGGTGACGCTCGATCTGCAGCCGGACAAAATCCCGTTCGAAGATTTTGCGGCTCGGGTCCGACGCGGCTCGCCTCCGATCGTCGGCTACATTGCGGGTGGAAAATTCAAACTCGATCTGCGCACCATTTTTCCGCGACAGGATGCGCAGGTTGTGAGCGCCCTGCGCTCTGCCGCACAATGGAGTTGAAGCGGTTCATCCTCGCGACCGCGGGGCATGTCGATCACGGCAAGAGCGCGCTCGTCAAAGCGCTCACGGGCATCGATCCGGATCGCCTGCCCGAAGAGAAACTGCGCGGCATCACGATCGAGCTGGGCTTTGCCCAACTTGAGCTGCATACGCCGGACGCGCTGCTGAGTGTCGGCATTGTTGACGTGCCCGGGCACGAGCACTTCATCAAGAACATGGTCGCAGGCGTCGGCTCGATTGATCTCGCGCTGCTCGTGGTCGCGGCCGACGACGGCTGGATGCCGCAGACGGAAGAGCATTTGCAAATTCTGATCTATCTCGGTGTGCGGCGAATCGTCGTCGCCCTCACGAAAATCGACCTGGTTGAATCAGCGGCTGTGGCCGCGGAAACCGTGCGCGCGCAACTCCGCGATACGCCGTTCGCGGATGCGGCAATCATTCTCACCTCTATCACAACTGGAAGCGGCATTGAGGAATTGAAAGCGCAACTCGCGCTTGAATTCAGCGCGCTCGTTCCACAGCGCGACATCGGCAAACCGCGACTTGCCGTCGATCGGGCGTTCACCTTGCGCGGCATCGGCACTGTCGTGACCGGCACACTCGCGGGTGGAACGCTGAGGCGCGGGCAAGCCGTGGTGCTCCAACCGGAGAAGATTCCAGTGCGGATCCGGGCGATTCAAAATCACAATCGCGAAGTCGAAGAGATCGGTCCCGGCGCGCGCACGGCCCTCAGCCTGCCGGACGTGTCTGTGGCGAGAGCGAAGAATAGTTCAGGTGTTTGGCGCGGCAACGTCATTACCCTTTCCGAATTCGGTGAGGCGAGCGCGATCGTGGACGTAATGCTGACCCGCTCCTCGCGCCTGCCTCCGAAGACGCGGTCGATCAAACACGGCGCCGCCGTGGGCGTGCACCATGGCAGCGCCAACTTTTGGGCGTGCGTTTTTTTCCAAGGCGGCGAAGAGCTGCGCGCAGGCGAAACTGCCATCGCGCAAATGCGTTGTGAAACGCCGGCGTTCCTGTTCGCCGGCGATCGTTTCGTGATTCGTGACGGGTCTGAACAAAGCACGCTTGCCGGCGGCGTTGTCTTGGATCCAGAGGCGAGCGTGCGAAATTTTCGGAGCGCGGTTCAGCGCGAACTTCTCACCAGGCGTGCGCAGGCGCCGCACGACGCAGGCGTCTTTGTCGCGACGGAGATCGCGCGCGATCGCGCCGTGAAGCGCAACGCACTGCTCGCAAAATCATCTTTTGGGGCAGACGAAATCGCTCAGTCGGTCAAGGCCGCGAACGTGATCGAGCGCGGTGAGCTCGTGGTGGACGCAAAGTGGTGGAAGGAAATCTTGCGACAGGTCGAAGCGATAATTGACGCCGAACATACGGCGCATCCGAATCACACGGGTCTCGCACTCTCGGAACTTCGCCAGGCTTTGGCGCGCGACTTGCCGCTCCCGGAAATTTGCGACGTGCTCGTTTCTGAATTGTGCCGCAGCGGTTTTGTCCGCACTGGCGAAACGATCGCGCGCGCGACACACCGTCCTATTTTGCCGCCAGAACTTCAGGGCGCTGCAGACAGAATTCGCGGTGTCCTCGCTGCGAAGAAATTCGATCCCCCTTCCCGCGCCCAACTCGCCCCGGATGCGACATCGCAGCAGGCGCTCCGTTTTCTGCGCGATGGCGGCGAACTGGTGGAGCTGAATGCCGAAGTCGTTCTCGCGACTGAGCAGTTTGTGAAAATGCGCGAGGCGACCATGGCCTTTCTGCGCAAAAATAATTCCGGCAGCGCCTCCGAATTACGCGAGCTTCTCGGCACCAGTCGTCGCGTGATCATTCCATTTCTCGAGCGCCTCGATCGCGACGGCATTACTCGCCGAATCGGCGACGAGAGAGTCCTATCGAAGCAGAGTTGAAACTCAGCGTTGCTGCGAAGCGAAGACTGCCTCCGGGTCGGCCCCTGAAACTTTGCCGACCATGATCCAGCCAAAGCGGCTGACGAGCGCGCCGATAAGAAACGAAATCGCCGCGAACGGAACCAGGCCGAAGAGCCGGAAAACAATGGCTAGCGGACCGTTTAACACTTCAGCGATCCGAATCAACCAGCCCGAGCTGTGTTCGTGGATCGCTCGGTTGGCCGCTCCCTTCTTATCGAAGCTCAGGCAGATGAGCAGCACCGACTCAATTCCGGCCGCATAGTACCCGAGAAAGTTGAGCGTGGGAATTCGGTGCCCCAGCAATTCCAATAATCCCGCTGCCGATCCCAATCCGGCGGTTCCAAAATGAATCGGCAGCAACGTCCGATGCAAAAACCACGCTGGAATCGCGGTCGCCCCAAGGAGCACGCCCGTATATGTCGCAAGCAAAGTTCCGAAGATCGCTGACCCAAAAATGAAGATCCCGGCGGCGATCCGAATTAGTTGACCCAGTGCGCCGCCGAAAACGTGATGGCTATGCAGTTCGAGGGCGATCAAACCCGGAACGGCGCAGGCGCCGAAGAAACTGAGAATCCAGGCGCCCATCGACATGGCTGATCGATGTTTGAAAACGCGCAGCATATTGAGAAAGAGGCGCGGGCGGCCGAGATCCATAATAAGGAGAATCGGTGAAAGGACCGCGCCAGCGATGGCTGCGACCCACATGGCGGCTCGCGCAAGATCGATATGGTGAAAAATGATGGCGCCGCTCCCGACCACCGCCGACATCCCAGCGATCCCGCCGAAGAAAAAGTAGAGCGGAACCTGCCACGTCCAAACCGGCGGTTTCACCACAGCCTGTCCGTAGTAACCAGGCTTGCGCGGGATCGGGCCACCGGCGACATCAACACCTTTGCCCGGGACGACTCCGTCTTTCCACGCTTGCTCGCGCAACTCTTCGAGCCGTTTTTGCGATGGAAGCCGATTCGTCATTTGTAGACTAGCTCCTCTTCTGTAGCCGCTTTCGCTGTGCGAAGCGGCGGTCCAGGTTTGCGAAGATCGCACGCGTTGCGTCGCCCACAGGGCGACGGCTACAGCTCTCCGCGACCTGAATCTCGTTCATGAGAAAAATGCAAACGCCACTAGTGTCGCGATGATTGAGGCGATGGCGGTCGCGAACGCCGAACTCCAGGCAGACTTCAGGTAAATCGTTGGAATCTGCGGCCTCGGCGGAAGTCCGTACGCTTCGGGTTCGCCCAAGATCAGGAAAAATGCGTGAATACCACGCACAGACGTTTCGGTCGGATCGTAAAGTTGCGCGTCGTCGTAGCCGCTTTCTTTCAAGTGCTGCACGCGTTCCGCTCCGCGCGCGCGCAAATCATCGAGCCGGCCGAACACGATCGATTCAGTCGGGCAAACTTTGGCACAGGCCGGAACGAGCCCGCTCTTCTGCCGGTCGTAACAGAAGGTGCACTTAAACGCGCCGCCGGCGTCGTGAAGCGGCTCCGGGCGGCGATCGATCACACCGAAGGGACAAGACACGACGCAATAGCCGCAGCCGTTGCAGACATCGTTCTGCACCAGGACCGAGCCAACTTCAGTGCGGACGATTGACCCGGTCGGGCACGCTTCGAGACAACCAGCTTCCTCGCAATGCTTGCAGACGTCGGACAGGAAAACCCAGCGGAATGGATCTTCTGAATCAGCGTTGCCGAGGCCCATTGGTCCCGTGACCTGATTTCCTTTTCGTCGGTCCTGTTCCAGGAACATGACGTGCCGCCAGGTCGATGCGCCGAGGTGGCCGGTGTTGTCGTAGGAATTCCCGGACCACGTGAATCCGTCATCGGGCACCTGGTTCCATTCCTTGCACGCGACTTCGCAAGCTTTGCAGCCGATACAAACACTCGGGTCGGTGAAGAAGCCGACCTCGACGCGATCCTGCACGTAGGAATGTTTTCTCTGATTCGTGCTCTGAATTCCTTCGCCGATCATATGTTTACGTGCGGTTCGGTGGATTGGGGAGCGCACGCGTCTCGCGTGTTGGTTTCGGCGTCTCGCCGAAACAGGCTTTCCCTTACAGGCGTGCGTCGGA